>CAIKNO010000277.1 GCA_903828805.1 uncultured Sandaracinus sp.
GCCTGCATCGACGCCCGCGTCCATCGGACCGGCATCGACTTCCGTCGGACCGGCGTCGACCTCCATCGGACCGGCGTCGACCTCCATCGGGCCCGCATCGACGCCCGCGTCCATCGGGCCGGCGTCGAGCTCCATTGGCCCGGCGTCGAGCTCCATCAGGCCGGCGTCGAGCTCCATCGGGCCGGCGTCGAGCTCCATCGGGCCGGCGTCACGCCGACGACCCGCGTCCCGCCCCGCGTCGCGTGGCACCCCGGCGTCCTCGCGCGTGCCTGAATCGACGTCGACTTCGGCGTCGGCCGGTGCCGGGTCGGACCCACAGCCCAACGCCGGAACGCACAGAACGAGGATGCCGAAGTACGCCAGTCGATGCATCGGCGGCAGCCTAGCAGCACAGCCTCGGTGTGCACCTCGAGTCGGCGTGCAGGACGCGTCCGGACCCGCCCGCCCGCGGGGTCACTCCGATCGCGACCGCGCGTCGGTCCAGCCCCTTGTCATTTCTGCGCACGGCGTCCAGCCCCTGCTGGTCATCAGCCCCTGCTGATCATCAGCCCTTGCCGACCGTCAGCCCTTGCCCAGCCACTTTGCAAGGACGACCGTCACGTTGTCGGGACCGCCGTTCGCGTTCGCACGCTCGATGAGCTTGGACGCGACCACCTTCAACTCGTTGGAGGAGTTCGCGATGTCGCTGATCTCGGCGTCCGTGACCGGACCGCAGAGGCCGTCCGAGCAGAGGATGTACACGTCGCCGGCCTGCGGAGGATCGAGGCGCGTGTCGACCTTGACCGTGTCCTTCATCCCCAACGCGCGAACGATCACGTTCTTGTGGGGGAAGTTCGCGATCTCCTCTTCCGTCAACCGCTTCATCTTGATGTAGTCGTTGAGGAGCGAGTGATCGTCCGTGAGCTGCTCGAGCTTGCCGCCGCGCATGCGGTACACGCGGGAGTCGCCGACGTGGGCGATCAGGACCCCGTCGTCGATCACCAGCATCGAGACGAGCGTCGTGCCCATCCCGCGGAGCTTCGGCTCGCGCGCGGCGGCCTCGTGGATCCGCAGGTTCGCGAGCTTGATGCCCGTGATGAGGCGGTTCTCCTCGTAGCCTCGGGCCTTGTCCATCTTGTAGGGCCACGTGGCCTCGGGATCCTGCGAGGTCGCGGAGAAGAACTCCCGCAACGTCTCGATGGCCATCTTGCTGGCCACTTCGCCCGAGGCATGGCCGCCCATGCCATCCGCCACGAGGAACAGACGTTCCTCTTCAACCACATCGAAGTTGTCCTCGTTGTGGGAGCGCTTCATTCCGACGTTGGTTTCGCCGGCGACGAGTACACGCGCGCTGGAGGCCACGATCGAGTTCTCCTCCGAAAAGAGACCGGCAGGCTAGCAACCGCACGGGCGCGCGGTCAACGATGCCGTGACGCGACCTCGAACTTCGTCTCGCCGCACCTGCTCGGCGCAGCCTTCGACGCTCACGAGACCAGGCGATCCGCGGCGGCCGACGGCCCGGGGATCGGCGCCTCCTGGAACGTCCCCGCCGATGCGGCGTGCTCCCGCCGCTGGGCCCGCGCCGGGAGCCCGTAACGGAGGATGCAGTACACCGCGCGGAACGCGTCCTTGAGCCCGATCTTCTTGCCCTCGGCGTACGTGCGGCCGTGGTAGCTGATGGGCACTTCGTAGACTCGGACTCCGAGCCCGGACACCTTCGCGGTCATCTCGGGCTCGATCCCGAATCGGTTCTCCTCGAGATCGAGTCGCAGGAGGACCTCGCGGCGGAACGCCTTGTAACAGGTCTCCATGTCCGTGAGGTTCAGGTCGGTGACCATGTTCGAGAGGGTCGTCAGCCACCCGTTCGCGACCGAGTGCCAGTAGTAGAGGACCCGATGCGGACCGCCTCCGAAGCGCGTCCCGAACACGACGTCGGCCCGATCGTCCAGCAGCGGTGCGAGGAGCTTGGGGAACTCGTGGGGGTCGTACTCCAGGTCCGCGTCCTGGATGACGACGAAGCGGCCGCGGGCTTCCCGGAACCCCGTCCGCAACGCGGCGCCCTTGCCGCCATTTCGCGCGTGCAGGACGACCCGAACCCTCGGATCGAGGGCAGGGCCGCGGGTGAGCAGGTCGCGCGTCCCGTCGCGGCTGCCATCATCGACGACGATGACCTCGAGCGACTCGACGGGGCTCGTGAGCACCCGCTCGAGGCAGGCGTGAATGGTCGCCCGCTCGTTGTAGCAGGGGATGACGACCGAGAGGACGGGCGTGGCGGTGGGCATGTGGGCGCGGGAACCTAGCCGCTCGGGACCGCGCGTGCTAGCCGCCCCCTCGCGACGTGGACGACAACGACGAACTGGCCGCGCTGGGTGCGATGATCCGCGAGCACCTCCTCTGGGAGGCGGCCTCGGGCCACACGCGGCTTCCGATCCACGTCGCGCAGGCGGTGCCCGGGGTTCACGCCTCGACGAACGCGCCCCTCGGGTCGAACGCCGAAGAGGCCCGCGTCGAGACGTCCCCGGTGTCGGCGGGCCCTCGCGCGCCCGCCTCGCCGCCGGTCCTCCGCTCTCCGCCTGTCCTCCGCGCTCCGCCTGTCCTCCGCGCTCCGCCTGTCCTCCGCGCTCCGCCTGTCCTCCGCGCTCCGCCTGTCCTCCGCGCTCCGCAAGGGCCCGCCCCGGACGTCGAGGCCTCGGCCATCGAGGCCTCGGCCATCGCCCGTCCGACCCCGGCGGAGCGAACGGCGCCGCACGCAGGCTCCCCCGGTGCGTCTTCGCGCCTCGACGCGACGACGTGGCCCGTCGCGGACCGTGAGCGTGCCCTCCAGGTGCTCGCTGACGACGCGGCCCGATGCACCGCATGCAGGCTTCACGAGGGCCGCACGAAGACGGTGTTCGCGCGGGGGTCGAGCACCGCGCAGGTCGCCTTCGTCGGGGAGGCGCCCGGTTTCCACGAAGACGCGGAGGGTGTGCCGTTCGTCGGGGAATCGGGGGCGCTGCTCGACCGGATGGTGGGCGCGATGGGACTCGGACCCGACGAGATCTACATCTGCAACGTCGTCAAGTGTCGACCGCCGGAGAACCGCACACCGCTCCCCGACGAGGCCGCGGCGTGCGCGCCATTTCTCGCGCGACAGCTGGAGATCGTCGCGCCTTCGATGATCGTGGCGCTGGGACGAAGCGCCGCGGAGAGCCTGGGGTGCGCGGAGCCAGGGCGGAGCTGGCGAGGGGCTTGGGGTCAGTGGCGGGGAATCCCGGTGATGCCGACCTATCACCCCGCGTACGTGCTCCGGACCCCCGAGATGAAGCGGCCGGTCTGGGAAGACCTGCAGCAGGTGCTCGTCAAGCTCGGTCGGAGCCTGCCCTCGCGCAAAACGTGAGGGGAGGGTACATCGTGGATCGATGGTTCCCCGCGCCGAGCCCCTGAGCCCACCGAACGACGATGACGAGCCCCCGGATGGCCGCGGGTCCGATCTCGGTCCGATGCCCGGGGAGGAGGGCGAGGCGGCGGAGGAGTTCGGACTCGACGAACTCCCGGATGTCGGACTCGACGGCGGCATGGACCCTCTCGACGAGCCTCTCGGCGACGGGTTCGACGACGTCGACGAACTGACGGCCGAGGGCCTCGACTGGACCGCCGACGAAGGGCCGCTCGACGCGGACGAAGAACTCGGGGCGGCACGGGAGGACGGGTGGGCCGACGCGACCTGTCGCGGGTTCGACGTCGACTGGCCCGTGCCCGATCTCGACGACGAGGCTCGGCGAGAGTCCGAGCCGGTCGTGCGAGACCGCGGTGACGAAGGGTTCGACGAGCCCGCCACGGACGACGGGCCGGACGACGCGACCACGCTGCCTTCACTTCCTGTCCTCGGGGGCCACGACGAGGGCGGCGCGGGCATCGAGGGCGACGGGGACGCCGCCCAGACCGCGTTCGGAGCCGAGGAAGACCTCCCCCCTGGTGTGACGACGACGTCCGGGCCGATGGCCTGGAGCTGGCTGGGCGCCCTGGAGTCGCCCCCGGCGCGCGCGGAGCTCGCGCGGCTGCGTCGGCCGACCGCATTCACCGAGCTTCATGCGGGCGGGTCGCGTCGGTGGCAGCGGACGGAGGACGGCCGCTTGCTCCGGAGCGAGGACGAGGGGCAGCGCTGGACCGCACCCCCGTGCGGCGACGACGTGGTGGACGCGCTGGCCATCGAGGGTCGCGGCGTGCTCGCCGTGCTGAGGCCTCGGTACGGCCCGCTTTCGGTCGTGCGCTCGCAGGATGGAGGGCGCAACTGGGCCGCGGTCGAGGGGATGGTGATCCCGGACGGGAGGGCGTGCGGTGCGGTCCAGATCGAAGCCCTCGGCGCGCTCGTGGTGGTCAGCTTCGACGCACCGACGGCCGCGCCGTGGATCTCCCGCGATGCGGGCCTGACCTGGGAGCCCCTGCGTTCGCTGCGCGGCGCGGGCAGACTCGCGCTCGCATCACAGGACGGCGTCCCCGTGCTGTACGCGGCCTGCTTCGTCGAGAGCCTGGATCGAGGGCGGGTCGTTCGATGCGCACTCGACGGACGCCTGAGCGTGGAGGGCGTGCTCGACCTCGAACTCGTTCGCGCGGTGCACCCGAACGCCGCGTCCGGGGAGGCGGACGGAGACCAGCGCGTCCATACCCTCCGAGTCGAGCCGCTCCGCGACCCCACCCGCGTGTGGGTCGGATGCGGGCTCGGCCTGGTGCAGGTGGATCTCCCCGACGGGGAACGATGAGCGGTTCGGCCCCCTCGGACGAGTTCGTGCGCGTCCTCGAGGAGCGACTCCTTCGGGGGGCCGATCGAAGCGACGCCGCGCTGCGTGCCGACATGGAGCTCGACGAGCGGGTCGAGGATCGGCTCTTCGCGCGAAGGCTCGTCGGTCTCGTCGCCGAGCGAGGCCATCGACGCGGCGCCCCGAAGGGGACCTCACAGACGCCGGTCCGGAGCGACGACGACTCCTTTCTCGGGCGACTTTCCCCGGAGGGCGACACCGGTGGGCCCCGCATCGCGGACCTCGATGAGGTCTCGACCTTGATCGCGGTGTTGAGGGCTGGCGAGCTCCGACAGCGACGGGCAGCCGCTCGGCAGATCCAGGTGCTGCTCGAGCGCGGACAGCTCGACGACTCCGAGACGTCGGCCATCGAGGCCGCCCTCGTGGGCTCCACGGACGCGGACGTCGCGTTCGAGGTGTCCCACGCCCGGGCCGCATTGCCGGGCGAACCCGGGGACGAAGCGAGGGACGAAGAGGAGCCCTGGGCGGCCGACGTCGCCCTCCTGGAGTCGGAGATCGCGGCGTTCTGGGAGGGGGAGAGCGGGCGTGAGCCTCTCATGGCCCTGCCCGGCGAACAGCGCGCCTGGCTGACGATGCGTGCGCGGCTGTTGCCGGAGCCCGTTCTCGCGCACGTCGCGGCCGTCGTGGAGGGCTGCGACGGGGTGAGCGACGTCGGTACGCGTTCCGTGCTCCTTCAGTCCCTCCGGAGTGCCGCTGACCCTCGACTGGTTCCGTCGCTCGCTTCGGTCCTCGCGACCGGTCATCCGGACCTGGCGCCGGATGCTGCGCGCGCCCTCGGCCGGATGGACGACCCCCGCGCGCGTCCAGCCCTCCTCGCGGGGCTCGACCGCTGCGCCGACGATCGAGATCGCGTGGTGGTGCTCGGCGCGCTCGGAATGCAGGGGGACACGCGCGGACGGGCCGAGGCAAGGCGGGCGCTGCAACTCGACGATCGGAGGGCGGTGCAATGGGCCGTCGAGGCGCTGGAGCACCTCGCGACCCCGGAGGACACGCAAGCGCTCGTGGCCCTCCTCGATGCGGCCGAGACGCCGGTCGCAGCCTCCGCCGCGCGCGCCCTCGGTCGGGCCGGCGACGGCCGCGCGTTGCTCCCCTTGCAGCAGCGGCGTGTCCGCGCCGGGGCCGGACCGCTCGCCACCGAGCACGACGATGCCGTCCTGGTTTTGCAAGCCCAGCTCGACCTCCGGGGAGAGCGTCCCCCCCGTCCGGCCGACGCGAGCGCGAGCATCCGCGCCGAGCGGGCGCACGCACGCGTCCTTGCGCGGGGACCTCAGCCGGGATGGTGGGATCGACTCCTCGGACGGATCGACTTCATCGTCGGCCAGGCGTGGTGGGCGGTGGGGTCTTCGGCCCGGGCCGCCGCATGGTTCGAGGTCGCCGCGGCCCGTCGCCCGGCGTGGGCTGCCCCGGTCGCGGCGGTGGCCATGATCGAGGTCGAGCAGTCCGAGCCTGGGCGCGCGCTGGGCGCGTTCCGCCGCGCCATCGAGGTCGACAGGTCCTGGGTCGAGAGGGAGCGCGCGATCATCCTCAGCTTCGCCCGCGTGGCGCTGAGGCGCGCCGAGGAGATGGAGCAGGCCGGCCGCTTCGACATCGCGTGCGGGCTGCTGGACGAGGTTCTCCGCCTCGACCTCCGCAAAGTCCCCGGCGGCCTCCGTCTCGAGGTCCGACGCAAGCGTGACGAACTCGCTCAACCCTCGAGGGCGAGATGAGACGGGTATCGTTGCAGCGGTTGGCGAACGATGCGTTGGGGCGCCGAAACGAGGACGTCCGTCCCGCGTCTCTCCGCCCGCCAGCGCTCGGTGCGGGCGACGGGGAGGTGGCTCCCGCCGAGGGAGTGACCATCGACAGGGTCACCCTCGACGTCGAGATCGACGGCCGGCGCGAAGTGGTGACGCTGTGGGTGCGGGAGGGGGCGCTCGCATGGTCGTGCACGTCCTCGCCGGCTCCCACCGGGTCGACCCGTCCTTCGCGGCACGTGGAGGCTGCGCTCCGATGGGTCGCGGGCACCCCCGACCTCGGCCCGCGCATCGACCGCCCCCTTGAATCGCTGCGACCGCCCGTGACCGAAGTCGGCGGGGCGGGCGCGCCTTCCGCTGCACCGGACGCCGCCCGGGCACTCGCGTCGGCGCTCGAAGACCTGACGACGTCGATCGTGCGCGCAGGGATCGCAGCCAGCGATTCACCTGGCGTTCGCGATGCGATCCAGCGTGTGGCGTCCATCGTTTCGCCCACCCCCTTGGATCTCGCGCGCTGGCTTGCGCGTCTCGAACTCGCCATGGCCACGGAGGAGATCGTGGACGCGGCCCGACTCCTCGACGGCGCGGCGCGCGTCTGCGAGGAGCTCATCGACGGGGCGGGAGGACCACGGTCGAGGGCCTGGCTCGGAACCGAGCCCGCCGTCCACGAAGGGCGCGTCGATGGACACTTCGTCGAGGTCGCGCGCGAGTCGCTCGACGGAGCGCCACGCGGGGCCATCGAGCGCCGGTACCTCGTGGACCTGCACAGCGGCGAGATCGTCCGCGAGGAGCGTCTGCGAGACGAGGCCCCTCCCTCGCTCGGTCCATGCCCGCGCGTGCTCGCGGTGAGCCTCGCCGAGCTGGAGCCGGGACCCCCGCCACGCCGAGCCCACCTGCGCCACTACACAGTGCGGCTGGAGCCGACGCCCTCCGAGCGAGCTCGACTCATGGCGCTGTCCGCACGGTCGATGCAAGTCGCGAGCGGCCGTCACGAGGAGGCGCTCCGAGCGTGGCCAGGGCTCGCCGAGAGCGTCGTGATGATTGCGTGCCGTTCGAACGCGACCGGGACCCCCGAGGACGCGGAAGGTCATCCCCTTCCGCTCTCGGAGCACGAGGCCCCCGGCGCGACCGCGGCCCTGCTCGAGTACGCCGCACGGAGGAACGAGTACTGGGTCGCGGCGCGACTGACCGGAGCGGGCGCGGATCTCCGGCTTGTCCCGTGCGCCGCCGGCGATGACCAAGGCCTGTATCGGCTCGTGTGAACGGGTCCAGGGCGGGTGGGATGAGCCGCACCACGACGAGACGTCTCCCCCGGTAGCGAGGAGCACGGCGGTGCCGAAGCGCACCCGATCCATGACCCGCACGCGCCGGAATCTGGGTACGATGTGCGGGCAGTCGAGGATGGGTGGCCCATGAGACGAATCGCCGAGTTCCCTTTTCCCTTGCTCGCCATCACCTTGCTCACCGGATGCCCATCGGGCGGCGGTGACATCCCGACCCGCGACGCGGGGCCGCGCCGGGACGCGGGCAGCGTGCGGGACGGGGGCGCACCGGTCGACGATGCAGGTCCGAGCGGTGTGGACGGGGGGACCGCCGACGGCGGTGGTGCCGGCATGGACGCCGCGACCGGCATGCCAGACGCGGGCGAGATCGATGCGGGCCTCGTGTCGATGTCGGACGCTGGCGTGGTCGACGCGGGCGTCGTGTTGATGCCGGACTCGGGCCCCAGCGACGGTGGGCGGGACGGTGGCCGCGACGGGGCGGTCGACGCCGGCGCCCCGTCGTCTCCCCCGGTGATCGACGGGATCGTGGGAATCGACGAGTGGGCCGCGGCCACTCAGGTGAACACGGCCATCGTCAGCGCGTGGAGCCCCAACCGCCTCAGCGCCCTGCGGGCGCGCCTGTTGCCGACGGGGCTCTACTTGGCGATCGAAGGCTTCGTCGAATCCGCCACGAGCGCCAACGCGCTCGTCGTCTACGTCGACCGCGCCCGTGGTTCGGCCGAAGGGGTCGGCTCGCTCGCGTCCCTCACCGACACGTCGGGTGCTCTCGACAACGCGGTGACGGCTCCGTTCGTGACGCCGAGCGACGTGCGGGTGGACTTCGCGTGGGGGACCAACGCCATGTCGCGCAGCGCGTCCGGGTCGGACGAGCGGACCGGATGGCGCGACCTCGTTCGGGGAACGCCGGGCGACCTCTTCTGGGTCCCGGCGACCGAGGCCCCGACCGTGTGCAGTGCGACCGCGTGCGAGACGTACCTTCCGAGGACGTTGCTCGACGCGGGGCTCGGTGCGGCGCGACCGCGCAGCGTCGCGCTGTTCGCGCGGATCGTGAACAGCGATGGATCGATGTCACCGAACCAGTCGTTGCCCGAGGACGCGCCGTCGACCCCGTTCACGGTGTCGACGTTCATGACCCTCACGGAGTGACGCGCCGGAACAACGCGAAGACGCCACGGCCCCGGGCCATCCCATGGAGCGTGACCGAGCACGCGACGGCCCCCCCGAACGCCAAGCGGACCGCGGCCTCGACGGGTGCGAGTTCCCACGACTCGCCCCGCACCCCGGACGCCGCGAGCCCCGCCACGATCGTCGCGCCGAACGCTGCGAGCGCCCAAAGCAGCGCGGACGCGAGGCGGCGCGTGGCGGACTCGACCTCCGCGGCGCTCGCCCACCGCGCCAGCAGCGCGCGCGACACGAGCACACCGACCACCACGGCCGCTCCGAATCCGCCCACGATCGCGAGCGCCTGGCCGAGAGCCCGGGGGGCCTCGTCGGTGCCCACCAACGCCGACGCCGCCGAGGACAGGAGGCCGGCCGTCGACGCACCGCTCAGCAGCACGGCGCCCGCCGCCGCGATCGCCGCACGCGGACGCGCCCGACGGGCATCCTGCTCCAGGCCCGCGGCGCGCTCCACCGCACCGCGGGCGAGCACGACGGTGTCGGGCGCATCGCGAACGTTCAGGGCGAGCGGTGCCGCTCCCTCGCGCGGTGCGCAGTCGGGCGTGCCCGCGAGTGCCTCCAGCTGGTCCTCGAGCTCGAGAACCGTGGACGGGCGGTCTTCAGGACGTCGAGCCATCGCACGCTGCACCAGCAACTCGAGAGCCTCCGGGATGTCCGTCACCCGAGCCCGGGGCCGCGTGGGCGGCGCGCTCAGGAGCTGCACCAGTGTGGCGGCCGGATCGCCGCCCTCGTAAGGCATCGCGCCGGTCAGCATCCGGTACAGCACCGCGCCGACCGAGTACACGTCGCTCCGGACGTCCACCTCACGCGATCCGCGGGCTTGTTCCGGGGCCATGTAGGCAGGCGTGCCGAGCACCACCCCGGTGCGCGTCATGTCGTCGTCGAAGCTCAGCTTCGCCACGCCGAAATCCAGGATCTTCAGCGCCAGGCGGCCATCGGGCGCGGCTGCGAGGAACAGGTTCGAAGGCTTCAGGTCCCGGTGAATCACGCCCACCGCGTGCGCTGCAGACAGGCCCCTGCAGAGCTGACGCGCCACGGCGATCGCCTCCGACGCCGGCATGCGCCCCGTCCGTTCGAGTCGCTTCTGCAGGTCCTCGCCTTCGAGAAGCGTCGTGACGATCGCGGTGCGCCCGTCCGGCGTCATCAGGACGTCGACGACGTCCAGCACGTGATCCGAACGGATCCGGGCGAGCGCCGCAGCCTCTCGTTCGAAGCGCCGCACCGTGTCCGCCTTCTCGGCGTGCACCTCGTGCAGCACCTTGATGGCGAACGCACGCCGGATCCGAGCGTGCTCGGCCTCGTAGAGGCGGCCCATGCCGCCGCGTCCGATCGTCCGCGTGATGCGGTACGTGCCCGCGAGCACCACGCCGATGAGGGGATCGTGCGCCTGGTTCACGACCCCGAGGGGCGTCGCGTCGCGCGGGCACACCTTGTATTCAGCCGGGAAGACGTCTCCGCAGGTTCCGCAGCGGTGCCTCGCCGGAGCCGGGTGGGTCCCGCTCCCGGGGATCGGCCGAGCGCGGGCCGCCACCTCCGTGGAGAGAAGGTGGGCCTCCGCGACCGTGCTGTCTGGCTCCGACCGAGGGGTCACGATCCGACGCTATCCGAGACGCCGGCCAGCGGATGAATTCCCTGCATTCGATCCCGTCACCCCCTGTACGCTGCGACCCCGCACGGGCGGACGGTCCACCCGCGGGCGGAAGGCAGGAAACGCATGGACGATCACTACTACCACTCCAAGGATCTCGGCCGCTTTGGCGAGATCGGCGAGAACCGTCCGGAGTTGGCGAAAAAGTTCTTCGATTGGTACGGCGCGGTGTTCCAGGACGGCGCCCTCAGCGCGCGAGAGAAGTCGCTGATCGCGCTGGCCGTGGCGCACGCCGTCCAGTGCCCGTACTGCATCGACGCCTACTCGAAGGACGCCCTCGAGAAGGGCTCCGATCTCGATCAGATGACGGAGGCCGTGCACGTGGCCGCCGCCATCCGCGGAGGCGCGTCGCTCGTGCACGGCGTTCAGATGCGCACGCACGCCGAACGGGTCTCGATGTGAGCGGGCCGAACGCAGGCCGGTCGCTCTCGCTCGTCGAGCGCCGGGACCCCCTCGCGCATCCAGCGGAACAGAAGCGCCGCCTGCGGTCCTTGCCGCTCGCGAGGGAGTTCGAGCAGTCGCTGCTCGGCGCTGGGCTCTGGCCCCTGAGGCCGACCCGCATCGATGTGATGCAGGTGAACGTCGGCAAGCTCTGCAACCAGACCTGCCGTCACTGCCACGTCGACGCCGGTCCGGATCGCACGGAGTCCATGGACCGAGCGACGATGGAACTCTGCCTCTCCGCGCTCGCTGCGACCGACATCCCCACGGTCGACATCACCGGCGGCGCCCCCGAACTCCACCCGCACTTCCGATGGTTCGTCGCCGAGATCCGCAAGCTCGGACGGCATGTCATCGATCGGTGCAACCTGACGATCCTCGAGACGCCGAGTCATCGCGACCTGCCCGGGTTCTTCGCCGAGCACTCGGTCGAGGTGGTCTGTTCACTGCCCCACCACGCGAAGTTGTCGACGGACCGACAGCGCGGAGACGGCGTGCACGAGCGATCCATCCGAGCGTTGCGACGGCTGAACGAGGTCGGCTACGGCCAGGGTCGGGCAGAGGCCCGTCTGGTCATCGTCACGAACCCCGTCGGGGCCTTCCTCCCCGGCCCTCAGGCCTCGCTCGAACGAGAGTGGCGGCGCGAGTTGCTCGACAAGCACGGCCTCGTGTTCGACGCGCTCTACACGATCACGAACCTTCCGATCAGTCGGTACCTCGAGTGGCTCGAATCATCGGGGAACCTCGAGCGTTACCTCGAGTCCCTGGTCGCCGCCTTCAACCCGAAGGCCGCGGGGGCCGTGATGTGTCGGAACACGCTGTCGATCGGCTGGGACGGACAACTCTACGACTGCGACTTCAATCAGATGCTGGACATGCCGGTCGCACCCGAAGCGCCCGCGCACATCCGGGACTTCGATCGAAGCCGCCTCGAAGCACGGTCCATTCAGGTGGACCGGCACTGTTACGGGTGCACGGCGGGCGCGGGATCGAGCTGCGGCGGCGCGACCACCTGACGAACACGGTGCGCGAGCCCGTGTTGTACGGTACCAACAGTTCGACGAAAGGGTGGCCATGGCCGGCGCTTCGAAGGATTTCCCGTCGCTCCTGACCCCGGATGACCTGCACTGGTTCAACGAGGGGACCCACGCCCGCCTCTACGAGAAGCTCGGGGCACACCCCGGCGTGGTGGATGGCGAGGCCGGCACCTTCTTCGCGGTGTGGGCTCCGGATGCCGAGTGGGTGAGCGTGATCGGCGACCACTGCGGCTGGGATCCCGAGGCCCATCCGATGCGGCCGGTGGGCGGCTCCGGCATCTGGGAAGCGTTCCTTCCGAACGTCGGTGAAGGCGCCGTCTACAAGTACCACGTTCGCTCTCGCTTCGATGGCCACCGCGTCGACAAGGCCGACCCCTTCGGATTCCTCCACGAGGTCCCGCCGCGGACGGCCTCGGTCGTGTGGGGCTCCAATCCCGCATGGGGCGACGCCGCATGGATGGCCGAGCGACGGGCCCGCAACGCCCTCGATGCCCCGATGAGCGTCTACGAGGTGCACCTCGCGAGCTGGGCGCGGGTGCCCGAGGAGGGCGACCGCATGCTCGGCTACCGCGAGATCGCTCCGCGGCTCGCCGATTGGTGCATCGAGCACGGCTACACGCACGTCGAGTTGATGCCGGTGATGGAGCACCCCTTCGGCGGGTCGTGGGGGTACCAGGTCACCGGCTACTTCGCCCCCTCCCACCGGCAGGGGAAGCCCGACGACTTCCAATGGCTCGTCGATCACCTCCATCAGCGCGGCCTCGGCGTCATCCTCGACTGGGTGCCCGCCCATTTCCCGTCCGACGAACACGGACTCGCCTACTTCGACGGAACCCACCTCTTCGAACACTCCGATCCGCGCAAGGGATTTCACCCCGATTGGCGGTCCTGCATCTTCAATTACGGGCGCCTCGAGGTGCGTTCGTTCCTGCTCTCGAGCGCCATGTTCTGGCTCGACCGCTACCACGCCGACGGGCTGCGCGTGGACGGGGTCGCATCGATGCTCTACCTCGACTACTCCCGCGCGGCAGGAGAATGGATCCCCAACGAGTTCGGAGGCCGCGAGAACCTCGAGGCCGCCTCGTTCCTGCAGCAACTCAACGAACGGCTGTACACCGACCACCCCGACGTCCAGACGGTCGCCGAGGAGTCGACGGCCTGGCCGATGGTCTCGCGGCCCACCTCGATGGGGGGGCTCGGCTTTGGGATGAAGTGGGACCTCGGCTGGATGCACGACACCCTCCGCTACCTCGAGCGGGACCCCATCCACCGTCGCTGGCATCACGACGAGATGACCTTCCGCCCGCTCTATGCGTACAACGAGAACTTCGTGTTGCCGCTGAGCCACGACGAGGTCGTGCACGGCAAGGGCTCTCTGTTGAACAAGATGCCAGGGGATCGCTGGCAGAAGTTCGCCAATCTTCGACTCCTGTTCGGCGCCCAGTTCGCGCAGCCGGGGAAGAAGTTGGTGTTCATGGGGGGAGACTTCGGGCAGTGGCGGGAGTGGAACCACGACGCGAGTCTCGACTGGCACCTCGCCGAAGAAGGCATGCACCGGGGCGTTCGAAGGTGGATCTCGGACCTCAACCGTGTCTACCGCTCCGAGCCCGCCTTGCACCGCCACGACTGTGACCCTCGCGGATTCCGATGGGTCGACGGAAGCGACGCCGAGCGCAGCGTGCTCACCTACCTTCGCTGCGGACACGACGACGAGCCGAAGGTGCTCTGCGTCTTCAACTTCACCCCCGGCGTCCGTCACGGCTACCGCGTCGGGGTACCGCATGCCGGGCGATGGACGGAGCTGCTCAACTCCGATGCCACCGCGTACGACGGCAGCGGCGTCGGCAACCTCGGCGGGGTCGATTCGGAGCCCGGCGGCCGGAGCGGATTCGACCACCACGTGGACTTGACGCTGCCCCCGCTGGGGTGTGTCTTCTTGAGGAGCGACGCCCCATGAAGCAAGCCGCCGCAGGACCTCGTTACGTCTGCGTTCACGGCCACTTCTATCAGCCCCCGCGCGAGAACCCCTGGCTCGAGGTGGTCGAGCGTCAGGACTCGGCCGCGCCGTTCCACGACTGGAACGAGCGCGTGCACGCCGAGTGCTACGGACCGAACGCCGCCGCCCGCATCCTCGACGACGAGGGCGCGATCGAGCGGATCGTCAACAACTACACGAACATCTCGTTCAACTTCGGGGCGACGTTGCTCTCGTGGATGGAGCGTCTGCGTCCCGAGATCTACGACGCGGTGGTGGCCGCCGACCGCCGCGCGCGCGAGCTGCGGAGCGGGCACGGTTCGGCGCTCGCGCAGGTCTACGGCCACTTGATCCTCCCGCTCGCGAACGAGCGGGATCAACACACCCAGGTCCACTGGGGGTTGAGCGACTTCGAGCACCGGTTCGGGCGGCCCGCCCGGGGCATGTGGTTGTCCGAGACGGCCGTCGACACGGCGTCCCTCGAGGTGCTCGCGGCGCACGGCGTGGACTTCACCGTCCTCGCCCCGCATCAGTGTCGCAGGGTCCGCTCGGCCGCGGCGACGGCCTGGTCCGACACGTCCGGCGGCAGCGTCGATACCCGACGGCCGTATCGGGTCGCGCTGCCGAGTGGCCGGTCCATCGCGGTGTTCTTCTACGACGGCCCGACCTCCCGCGCGGTGGCGTTCGAGCGTTTGCTCGACGACGGGAAGGGCTTCGCGCGCCGGCTGGTCTCCGGGTTCGACACCCGAAGCGAACCCCAGCTCGCGCACATCGCGACCGATGGCGAGACCTACGGCCATCACCACCGATTCGGCGAGATGGCGCTCGCCTACGCGCTCGCGGCCATCGATGCGGAGCCCTCGCTGCAGCTGACGACCTACGAGCACTTCCTCGCTCGGCACCCTCCGACCTGGGACGCCGAGATCGTCGAGCGCACGTCGTGGAGTTGCGCGCACGGCGTCGAGCGGTGGAGGAGCGACTGCGGCTGCAACACCGGCGGTGGACCGGGCTGGAGCCAGGCCTGGCGAGGACCGCTGCGCGACGCGCTCGATGGGTTGCGGGACGAACTCGCGTCCGTGTTCGAGGTCGAAGGCGCGCGGGTGTTCCGAGATCCGTGGGCGGCGCGAAACGCCTACATCGACGTGGTGCTCGATCGTTCCGAGGGGAACGTCCGCCGCTTCCTCCGCGCCCACCTTCACGACCCATCGGGGCTCGACACCGCCGAGGGCGACCCGGCGCCCGAGACGTCCCACGCGGTGCGAGCGCTCGAGCTGCTCGAGATGCAGCGCCACGCGATGCTGATGTACACGAGCTGCGGGTGGTTCTTCGACGACCTCGGCGGCCTCGAGACCATCCAGTGCATCCGGTATGCGGCGAGGGCGCTGCAACTGGGTGCGCGGGTCACCGGCGAGTCCCTGGAGGCCGCATTCCTCGACCGCCTCGCGCTCGCCCGGAGCAACCGCACCGAGCTGGGCAATGGCCGCGAGGTCTTCGAGGCCTTCGTCCGCCCGTCCATCGTCGACCTGAAGAAGGTGGGCGCCCACGTGGCCGCGAGTTCGCTCTTCGAAGACTACCGATCCCGCGACCGAGTGTTCGGCTTCGACATCGACATGCTCGACCGGGACACGTCGAGCGCCGGCCAGGCGCGCATGGCGACGGGTCGGCTGCGGGTGCGTTCGCAGGTCACCTGGCGCACCGAGGACCTGTCGTACGCGGTCATGCACCTGGGCGACCACAACCTGAGCGGGGGCGTGCAGACCTGGGCTGGACTGCCATCGCATGCGCAGATGCGGGCCGACTTGACGGGCGCGTTCGCACGGTCCGATCTCACGGAGGTGCTGCGGGCCGTCGAGCGCCATTTCGCAGGATCGACCTTCACGCTGCGGACGCTCTTCCGGGACGAACAACGAAAGATTCTCGACGAGGTCCTCGGCTCGACGCTGGCCGAGGTCGAGCAGGACTACGGTCAGATCTACGCGAAGTTCGCGCCCCTGATGCGGTACCTCGCCAGTCTCGGTCAATCGGTCCCCCGCTCGTTGCACCAGGCGGCGGAGTACACGCTCACCGCCCGGTCGCGGCGTGAACTGGACCGCGGCCGCGACGTGGACCTGCTGCTCGCGCAGAGCCTCGCTCGCGAAGCCCGCGAGGCCGGGGTGACGCTGGGTCTCGAGGAACTCGGGCTCGCGGCGCAGCGCAGCCTGGAACAGTTGCTGGGCGGCTTGCAGCGCGATCCCGACGACCACGTCGCGATCGAGGTGGCCGTGGGCCTCGTCGCGTTCAGCCGCTCGGCGGCGCTCCCGGTGGACCTCTCCGTCTCGCAGAACCTCTGCTATGCGCTGCGCGAGACGGTCTACGCGCAGCGGACTGCGCTCGAGGCGCTGCCCGGGTCGGCCTCGGCACATTGGTTGAACGCGTTTCGTGGCCTCGGTGCAGCCCTCCGCGTGCGGATCGACTGAAGGGGGACCCGATGTCGGACCACGCCTCCGCGCCTTCGACCCCCGAGGACTGCGGTCCCGAGATCTCGGCCCTCGACGCGGCCGTTCGGTTGGGGAGCCGCGCGGCGCGCGTCGGGTTCGACTGGCCGACGGCGTCTGGGGCGCGCGCGAAGGTCGCCGAGGAGCTCGACGAACTCGACCGTGCCGTCACGGAGGAGAGTGTCGCGCGGCAAGAAGAGGAACTCGGCGATCTTCTCTTCGCTATCGCCAGCCTGGCCCGGAAGCTGGACCTCGACCCGGATCGGGCGTTGCGAGGATCGCTCGCCCGATTCCAGGTGCGCTTCGCCGCCGTCGAAGGGCTGGCCAGCGGCCGGGGCCAGCCGCTGGACACGCTGGACGCCGAGGCGCTCGACGCCCTTTGGTGCGAGGTCAAGCGGGTCGAGTCGAGCCGCTGACATCCTCGCGCGCCGGAACGGCCCGCACGAGTCGCTGTCCCATGGCGAGCGGGAACGCTCCGGACGGCGGCGCGGAATAGGGGCCATCCCTACGGGACTCGCATCGACGTCCGTCGGGACTGTACTAGGCTCCGCCGCTCCCATGGCGCGGATCCTCCACATCGAAGACGACCCGAAGAGCCGCTTGCTCGTGCGGAAGTTGCTCGCCGTGGACGGCCACGAAGTCGTCGACGCCACCGGAGGCCTCGAAGGGATTCGCCTCGCGAGCGACGCCCCTCCGGATCTCGTGCTCGTCGACATCAACGTGCCCGATCTCGATGGGTACGAGGTCACCCTCCGACTTCGAAGCATCCGAGGGCTCGATCGCACCCCGATCGTGGCGATCACGGCCGAGGGGGACCGCGCCACGAGCCTGGCCGTCGGCTGCGACGGATTCATCGAGAAGCCCATCGACGCCAAGCGCTTCGGTAAGCAGATCGAGAAGTTCATCGATGGGCATCGCGAACAGGCCGATGGCTCGGGCGAGGCGCAGCTCAGGAACGCCTCGCAGCGCATCGTGGAGCACCTGGAGTCCAAGGTGATCGCGCTCTCGGACGCGAATGCCCGACTCGAGGAGATGGTTCGGTTGCGGCGGGAATTCCTGCGGAACCTGAGCCATGAGCTCGCGACGCCGATGACTCCGGTCGTGGGCTACCTGAAGCTGCTCGTCTCCGAGGAACTCGGCCCGCTCTCGCCGATCCAGCGCAAGGCCCTCGTGGCCGTCGACGCGGCCACCTCGAGGCTCCGTGCCCTCGTCGACACGCTCCTCGACGTCAGTTCGCTCGAGACGGGGAGGCTGCACTTCTACGCGCGCGACTACGACTTCGCACAGGTGGCCAAGCGTGCGATCGAGGAGAGCCGAGCGCGCTTCAACGACCGGCAGATCACGCTCTCGGTGCGCCGGGGTTCGATGCCGATGCCCGCCGTCGGTGATCCCGACAAGCTCCGTCGCGCGATCGCCCACCTGCTCGACAACGCGGCGAAATTCACGCCTCTCGGCGCGGAGGTCTCGGTGTCCGTCGGGCTCTCCGACGATGGGCATTCCTACGAGGTCGTCGTCGCCGACGCCGGACCCGGGGTCCCGGCGGAACACCTCGCGAAGATCCTCGAGCCGTTCTACCAGGTCGATGGCACGGTGACGCGGGTCCACGGAGGCGTCGGACTCGGGCTCGCCTTCGTGCGCAGGGTCGCCGAGGCGATGGGCGGACAAGTGACCGTCCGGAGCCCGCCCACGCGCGCGGAATTCCAATCGGCGACGGGCACGGAGGTCACGTTGACGATTCATCCGCGGCCCTTCCCGGTCGGCGGACCTCGAGAACCCGCATGATCTATCTCGACCACCACGCGGGAACGCCGCTTGGCACCGGCGTCCGCCGCGCGATGCAGGCGGCCGGCGAGATCGGCTGGGCCAACCCGTCGAGCGCGCACGCCCCGGGCCGCGCCGCGCGCGCGGCCGTCGAGCGGGCGCGTGAGAAGGTCGCCGACGCGCTCGGCGCCAGCCCGGCGGACCTCGTTCTCACCTCGGGTGGCACGGAAGCGTGCAACCTCGGCGTGTTCGGACTCTTCGGCGAGGAGCCCGGGGGCCACGTCGTCACGACGGGCGTCGAGCACCCTGCGGTCGCCGCGTGCATCGAACGCCTCGAAGCGAGCGGCGCACGGGTGACCCGTCTCGACGTGCACCGTGGGCGCTCGCCCGGGCCGAGTGACCTGGTCGCCGCCCTGTGCGCCGACACGCGCTTGGTGGCCGTGCAGGCGGTGAACCACGAGACCGGCACC
>CAIKNO010000278.1 GCA_903828805.1 uncultured Sandaracinus sp.
AGAGTAGGTCGCCGCCGGGTCTATCCCCTGAGCCCCGCTTCGTGATGATGTGAGAAATCCATCCCGCGAAGCGGGGTTCGTCTTTCCGTCGTATGGACTTCCGCGTGACCGAACGACCATGGTCCTGGCTGCTGCTCACGCTTCCCTGTTCCCTCGAGCGGGTCGACGGCGTGCTGAGCCGCAGGACTGAGCTCGGCGTCCGTCGCCGGGACGCTCTTCTCCTGCGCGCGGATCGGCACCGCCAGGCCCAGACGTGAACCTCGGATCGGCGGCCGGGGTCGGACCCGCCGTCCGGCCCGGCTGGGCCGCGGGGCTGCGGCGCGCTGAGTGGCTCGTGTCCGCGACGAGGGTCGGAGCCGCGGACAGGCTCGGCTGCGCTGTCAGGCTCGGCTGCGCTGTCAGGCTCGGATCCGCGTCCAGGGGCGGACCCGAGGTCAGGCCCGGCGGCGCGGTCAGGCTGGGCACGACGCGTGGCTGAGCTCGGCCGCGCCGGGGCTACGGAGTGGATCGTCGGGGACGACATGTCCGACGTGGTGCTTCGGCGCCGGAGGTCGGTCCATGGCCACTCGGACGGAGTTCGACAGCATCGGTTCGTTCGAGGTCCCCGAGCTTGCGTACTACGGGGCGCAGACCGCACGGTCGCTCGTGAACTTTCCGATCGGGGACGAGCGGATGCCCTTGGCCGTCGTCCACGCGCTGGCGATGTTGAAGCGGGCGGCGGCGGAGGTGAACGCCGAGCTCGGGCTGCTCGAGCCGGAGCTCGCGGTTCTCATCGCGCAGGCCAGTGATGACGTCCGGGAGGGCCGCCTGGACGAGGAATTCCCGCTGAAAGTCTTCCAGACGGGGTCCGGTACGCACACCAACATGAACGTGAACGAGGTCATCGCCGGGCGGGCGAACGAACTCGCCGGGCATGGCCGCGGGGGGCGCGTCCCGGTTCATCCCAACGATCACGTCAACCGATCGCAGTCCTCCAACGATGCGTTTCCCACCGCGATGTCGATCGCGGCCGTGGAGGCGCTCGAGGCGAGGGTGATCCCGGCGATCCGCGGGCTGGTGGCGACGCTGAACGAGCGGGCGTCGGCCTTCGGTGACGTCGTGAAGGTCGGACGGACCCACCTGATGGACGCGGTTCCCATGACCGTTGGGCAGGAGATCTCCGGCTGGACGGCCGCTCTACAGCAGGGGCTCAGCGTCCTGGAGGGGGCCAGCGCCGGGCTACTTCCGCTCGCGGCGGGGGGCACAGCCGTCGGCACGGGCTTGGGGTCGCATCCGGAGTTTGCGCGGAGGGTGGCCGAGAGGATTGCTCTGCGGACGGGGCGACCGTTTGTGAGCGCACCCAACAAGTTCGCCTGCCTCGCGGGACACGATTCGTTCGTGGCTGCGCACGCCGCTCTCAAGCAGCTGGCGACGGTTTGCTTCAAGCTGGCGAATGACGTTCGGCTGCTCGCGAGCGGGCCGCGCACCGGCCTGGGCGAGCTTCGCTTGCCGGCGCTGGAGCCCGGCTCCTCGATGATGCCCGGCAAGGTGAACCCGACGCAGGCGGAAGCCCTCGCGATGGTCTGCCTCGAGGTGCTCGGCAACGACGTGACCCTCTCGATGGCCGCCGCTCATGGGCAGCTCCAACTGAACGTTCACAAGCCCCTCATCATCCACACGTTCTTGCGCTCGGCGAGGTTGCTGGGGGACGCGGTGGCGAGCTTCGACGCGCGGTGCGTCCGAGGTTGGGAGCTCGAGCGGGAGACCATCGCCCGTCACCTCACGAACTCCTTGATGCTCGCGACGGCCCTCGTGCCAGCGCTCGGCTACGATCTCGCGGCGAAGGTCGCAAACCACGCCCATGCCCGCGGCCTGAGCCTTCGACAGGCGGCCGTCGAGGTGGCGGGGCTCAGCGAAGAGGCGTTCGATAGGCTCGTCCGTCCCGACGCGATGGCCCACGCGCTGGATTGAGGCGGCGTGGGACGGTCCAGGCAATCTTCGCTCGACGCGAGGCGCCACGGACCACACCATCCGGGCATGCGTACCCGCGATCTCGTGCGAGGCGGAGCCCTTTGGCTGGCGTTCTGGACCACCGGCTGCGGAGAGCCCGTCGACCCACCGGTCGCGGCGGATGCGGGCGCGGAGTGCGCGCCCGACCGTGCGGTCTTCGAGTCGGACATTCGTCCGCGCCTCGAGAACTACTGCGGGTCCTGTCACGGCGAAACGCTGCAGTACGGCGCGCCGGCGTCGCTGCTCGATCCCGAGACGCTTTTTTCCCAGCGGGCGGACGGGTCGCGGCTGGTGGACCTGATCGCCGACCGGATCGTCGATGGCTCGATGCCGCCGGTGGGCATGCCCCGGCTGCCGGACGCGGATGCGCAGGCGCTGGTCGCGTGGGCGAGTTGCGGTGCGCAGACGGCTCCGGCGGCGACCGGTCTGCGGGCGACTGCGCCGGTGTTCCTCTCACCCGGTCGCGGCCCCGAAGGGCTGGCGACGATCGACCTCGGGGCGACCGAGCACCCGGTGGGTGCGGACGTTCGCGATGCCTACCGGTGCTTCGTGTTCGAGCCGTCCATCACCGAGGACCGCTTCGTGCGGCGCTTCGAGATGATCTACGACGAGACGCGCGTGCTGCATCACCTCGTGCTGCTGCGCGACCCCGAGAAGAACGCACCTCTCGGAGAGTTCGACTGCATCGATGGCACAGGGATGCCGGCGGGGAGCGAGTACCTGTACGCATGGGCGCCGGGCACGGGGGCGTTCCAGTTCCCGGAGGGCGGGCTCCGAGTGCGCCCCGGAGACCGGTTTCTGGTGCAGATCCACTACAACAACGGGGCCGCGATCCCCGATGTCCGGGACAGTTCCGGGGTTCGCCTCTACCTCGACGCGCCGGTCGGCACCGAATACGGCATGATCGCCGTGGGCCCGCTCGACTTCGAGGTGCCCGCGCGCGGGACCGCCACCGTCGCCAGCCGCTGCACGTTCGACACCGCTTCGACGGTGCTGGCGGGGATGCCCCACATGCACGAGATCGGCTCGGCCTTCCTGCAGGAGACCCAGCGTGCGGGGGCGATGCGCCGGGCGCCTGTGGTCCGCCTCGACGGCTGGTCCTTCGAGACGCAGCTGTTCTACGAACTGCCCGTGACGCTGGCTCCGGGCGATTCGCTCGTCACGAGCTGCACGTTCGAGAATCCCGGGTCGGAAACGGTCCGGACCGGGCCCCGCACGTCCGACGAGATGTGCTTCAACTTCATGTACGTCACCCCGCCGCCGACCACCCGGTACTGCGACGAGGGAGACGCGGCCCGGCCCACCGACGTTCGCTACGTGCCCGGAGAGTGCGCGCCGATGGGCGTGCCCACCGACGTGCCGCTGGTCCGCGGCGCGTGGTCGGTGGCGAGCGCGCCGCCGATGCTGACCGCGGCGCCGGTGCCGGATGGGCGATGGCAGCTCGAGGCGATCTCGTTCTTCGTCTCCACGGACGCGACGCCCGTCGGGCGGATCGACCTGTCGAACACGTACGTGCTCGGACGCGGTCAGATCGTGACCTCGGCCGGAAGGATCGCCGTCGACGTCGACTCCACGACCGTGCTGCAGAGCACCGACGGCGCGTCGTTCGGCGGGGCGAGAGAGATCACGTTTGCCGGGCCCTTCGACGATGCTGCGACGCCTGCCGTCGTCGCCCTCGACTGCCCCGCGTCGGCTGGTGACAACACCTTCGACTGGGGCCTCGACGGTGACCGACTGACCCTCGGCTTCACGTCGACGATGGTGCCCGGTGCCACCCTCTGGCCGCGTTACACCTTCGTGCGCGTTCCGACTCCGTGAACGACGTTCACAACGCGCCCCGGCCCGACGGCCACCCCAGCTCGCTGTGGACCCGCCCGACCCCGGGCACTTCCTTGGCCGTCTGGAGGGCCGTCGCCACGAGCGCTTCGCCCGCGACCTGACCGCGAAGGGTGACGTTCATCTCGCGCACCTCGACCTGGATCTCGCTGCCGATGAGCGCGGGGACCCGGCGGAGCGCGGCCCCGATCTCGGAGCGGAGCCACGGGTCGGAGCCGATCGGCGCATCCCCGAGGTCGCCGAGCCCTCCGCCGCCGTCTCGCGTGCTCCGTGCGGCGCCGTAGAGCCCGGCGAGCGCGGGGCCCCCGAGGGCATACGCGCCGAAGAGTCCGCCGCTCTCCCCGTCCCAACCGTCGTTCCGCCTGCGCGTCATGGGAACCTCCGAACAGGTTGTGGGGTCGGGGATGCGCTCACGCAATCAGCGTCTGCGCCGCCCCGACTGCGAGGGCGAGGCCGCGCGCTCGAGCGCCCGAAGGTACGCAGCGTGGAGGGCCCGAAATGCTGCGGGATCGCCGCCATGATCGGGGTGGGTCTCGAGGGCCCGCCTTCGATAGGCCTGTTTGACGTGGGCGGCGTCGGCCCCCGGCTGAAGTCCCAGCACCTCCCACGCCGAGGCGTTGGACGGCTTCGGTCCGGGCGGCCGGGATGCCGCAGGTGGGACTCCGCCGAGTGCCCGGGCGTCTCGCTCGGTGAACGGGGGCATGCCCCGCAAGGTCCGCTGCCATCCGCGAGCCCAGCGCGGATCGATCTCGGTGAGCGTCTGGACCGATCGGCCCGCGGAGGCGATCCGCGCGGCTTCTTCGCGGGCGTCGTCCAGCGTGGCTGCGCCACCGTTGGACGCGTCCGGTTTTCGGAACGGGCTCTGCGAGGGCGCGGCGGTCCACCACGCGGCCCAGAAGAATCGTCCCCGCTGGGTCGGTGTGATCGACACCACGGGGGCCAGAAGGCGGTTCTCGGTCACGGCCGTCGTTCCTTCGCGCCGCGGCCAAGCCACCGGCCCTGTGCGCGCACGGAAAGATACGCGGTCCCGCCGGATGGGCCGCCTCTTCTTCCGCAGAATTGGGCGTGCGCGGAAAGCGCGGGATCGCATACGCTCCGTCGCGAACCATGGCCGAGGCAGCCGATGATGTGGGCGCGCGTGCGACGCAACTGATCGCCGAGGGTCAACACGACGAGGCCATCCGCATCTGCAGGCGTGGTCTGCTGACGCATCCGGACGTCCCGGCGCTGCGGATCACGCTGGGCCGGGCGCTGATGGCCGCGCAGCGGTTCGAGCAGGCGCGCGTGGAGATGCTCGCGCTGGCACGTCGGGAGCCGGACGATGCCGAGGTGCACCGCATGCTCGGAGAGTCGTACCTCCGAAGCGGCCAGCGGGCGAAGGGGGAAGCGTCGCTGCAGCGGGCGGTCGACCTCGATCCGGAGGATCAGGAGGCGCGCGCGCTCCTGGAGGAGGCGAAAGGGGGGGCGAACCCCGCGTCGTCCGAGACCATCGAGCGGTGGTTTGCAGAAGAAGACTCCCGGACGGTCGAACACGTGCTGCCCGAGTTCGCGGACGAGACCGTTCGCCGACCTCCACCGCTCGCGATGTACGGCGGTCCGACGGTCCAGATCGACCCCTCCTTCGCCGTCACGACCACGGCCACCGCCGCGTCCCGCACGGCGCCCGCGTCGGCGGGTGGCGATGTCGGCATGGAGCAAGACCGAGAGCCCGCGACGTCGATCCTGATCGCGGCTCCGAGCGGGGCCGCGCAACGGACCCTCCGAGAGCTCCCCCGGCTCGACGCCGACGGGCGGCCCGCGCCGGTGGATGGGCGAGGAGTTCCCACGCGTCCGGCGCACCTGGAGCGGGCGGGCCTGGACGACGACGACGACTTCGAAGTCTCGCTCGAGGACGACGAGGAGACTGACTCGCCGGCGGTTCCGACCCGGGCAGCGGCCATGCGGCCGCCACCACCACGTGATGGGACGCTGCGCGCGGAGTCTGCGCCGCGCCCCGCCGTGTCGATGCCACCCGGGCGGGTCGTGACTCCCGTGCACCCGTCGGTGCCGCTCCGTCCCGTGCCGTCCGCGCCCCCTCCGGCCGCCGCTCCGCCGCGCGGGTCGATGGCTCCGAGAGCGCCGTCGTGGGTGGCCTCGCAGGCGTCCGCGCCCCCGCCCTCGATGACGCCGCCGAGTGTCGCCCCGCCGCCGGCTCTCTCTCTCGGTTCCGCTGCACGTCCGCAGCTGATGCCGCCCCGCGCGCCTGGATCGAGCTCGATCTCGGCGTCCGCGACCAGCACGGTCGCGGCGCCCCTGTCCCTCGTCAGCGCGGCGCCCGCGAAGTCCGTGAGTCGTCCGTTCCTCGGCGGCACGGCCCGGGTCGCCCCGGAACAGAACGACACCTCCGAGACGGTGGCGCCGGCGCCGGCGCAGGCCCCGCGGTCGTCGTCGACGGCCGTCCCGCGTGGCGCCGTTCGCCCGTGGACCCGGTGGGGTCAGTCACGTCGCGGCGTCGCGATGCTGCTCGCCGCGCTGCTCGGAGGGACGTTTCTGATCGGGGTCGTCGTCCGTCGCTGGCTCCGCGCGGGCTCGGAGGAGGCCGTCGCGCTCGCGGATCAAGCGGCTGCGGACGACGGGCGACGGGCGAGCCTGATGCACGTGCTCGAGATGCTCGGGCCGGCCAACCCCGACGAGCCGGCCCGGCTGGCGCTTCGTGCGCGCGCGCTGGCGACCTTGACGGTGGAGCACGGAGAAGACCACGGAGCCGAGGTCGAGACCCTGCTCTCGACGCTTCCGCCGGAGGAGGCGGCCACGGCGGACGCGCGCCTGGCCCGTGCGCTGTGGATGCTCGCGCAGGGCCGCGGGGGTGATGCACAGCTCGTTCTCGAGGGCCTCGCGCTGCCAGGCGGGCCCGGGGCCGAGGTTCACCACGTTCGATCCCTGTGTTTGCTGCAGTCGGGCCGATTGCTGCCGGCCGAGGAGTCGGCGCGCCAGGCGCTGACGCTCCGTCCCGCGACGCCGAGGTTCGCGTCGTTCGAGGCGGTGCTCCGCGATCAAGCGGGAGATCCGGCGGGGGCCCTCGCCGTGCTCGACGCGGTGCCCAACGGGGCGGTCGCGGCCGACGTTCGGCTGGCGCGCGCCCGGGTGCTGTTCCGTGGAGGCGTCGACACGGTTCGTGCGCTGGCCGACGCCGAAGCGACGCTGGCCGAGCTCGAGCCGACGATGACCCGTGCCGAGCGCGGTTGGGCCATGCTCATGCGCGCCCGGGGGGCCCTCGGGCGGGGTGACACCGCGGCGGCGCGCGCGGCCATTCGTGAGGCGCAGGCTTGGGTCCCGGTGGCGGACGAAGCCTACGCGCTGACGGCGGCCGAGGTGCTGCTGGCGCTCGGAGAGGCCGAGGCCGCAAGGGGCCTTCTGTCGCCCCTCTCGAGGACGCCCGTGGATGTTCCGAGGCGTGCCCTCGTGAGCGCCGCGGCGGCGCTCGACGTGAACGATGTCGCGGGGGCCGAGGCCGCGATCCTCGGTGCCGGAGTCGGGGCCCCCGCCGACCTGCTGCGCGGCCGCATCCGCGAAGCCCGCGGCGAGCTCGAGCCCGCTCGACAGCTCTACGAACACGCCGCCGTCGATCCCCGGGTGGCGCTGGAGGCGCGGACCCGGACGGGCGCGGTGCTCCTGAGGTTGCATCGGGAACGCGAGGCACGCGTGTCGCTCGAACACGCGCTGCGCATCGCGCCATCGGACGTGCAGGCCGTGACGCTCTTCGTCCGCGCGGCGCTCGCGACGGGCGATGCCGGTCGCGCCGATGCGGTCCTGTCGGCCGCCGCGGTGCAGCGACCCGGAGAGCCGGCCTTCATGGCCGCGCGGGGCATGGTTTGGCTGGCTCTGGGGCGGGTCGACGAGGCGCTCGCGGTCCTCGAACAGGCCACCGGGGCGCGCCCGACGGACGCCGAGTTGCGCGTGTCCCTCGGAGACGCGGCGCTGCGGGCAGGCCGGCTCTCGCAGGCGGCGGCCGCGTTCGCGGAGGCGGTCCGGCTCGCGCCGACGCTCGCGCGGGCCAGGCTCGGGTCGTGCAGGTCGCCCTCGAAGAGGCGCGGTTCGAGGATGCGCGGCGTGCCCTCGCCGAGGTGAATGCCGAGGGCGCAGGCGCGCTGGACGTCGCGCGCGCGAGTGCCGAACTGGCCGTGGCGAGCGGGCAGGGGCATGCCGGCGCCGAGCGGACCGCAGCGCTCCTTCAGAATTATCCTGGCGACCCCGCCCTGCTGGCTGCGCTCGGCGACCTGTGGTCGCAGGCCGAGTCGGATGGCGAGGCGCGCGACGCGTTCACCGGGGCCCTGCGCGCGGACGACGAGAGCCCCGAGGCGCTGCTGGGTCGTGCCACCCTGGAAACGCGCCGCGGCGACCTCGGCGGGGCTGCCCGTTCGATCGATGGGGCCGATCGAGCGGGGCAGACGCGGGGGAGGTCCGCGTCGTTCCGCGCGCGGATCGCCGTCGCCCGGGCGCGGCTTCGGTTCGAGGTGAGCGGCTTCGACGATGCCCAGCGTCTGGCGCTCGAGGCCATCTCGCTCGATCCTCATTGCGCCGACGCGCATCTGATGCTGGCCACGATCGCGTCGGAGCGCGGAGGCGATCCGACGGCTGAACTGAGGCTCGCGGTGACCGGCAACCGTGCCGCGCCCGAGGCCCTCGGGCGGCTCGCTGTCCGCCTCGGAGCGGGGTCTGAAGCGTGTGCGCTGGCCGGCCGCTACATCGAGGCCGCGCCGCGTGGATACGATCGCGAGGATGTCGATCGGGTGCTTCGCGGCTGTCGCTGATCACGGCCGGGGAGCGATGCGGATCCGCATCGCATACGTGAGTCCGACCCCAGCCCCCCACGCGAGCACCCAGCTTCGCGGTACGAACGGCGCCATGAGCAGGTGGTGGGCGACGAGGAGTACGGCGGCGTGCACGAGCCGGTGCAGGACGCTCCACGCGTGGATCGTGAACCGTGGATGACGTGGCTGGAAGGAGGTCGCGAGGAGCGCGAGCAGCACGACCAGCGCCAGCGCTCCGGACCGCAGCCAGGGGACCGCGCGGAGCACCTCCCAGCCATCGGTGTTCAGATACTCGAGCCACGCGACCGACGCGTGGCCGAGGGCGGCGAGGGCCGTGCCGATGCCGACCGCGCGGCGGGCTTTGAGCCAACGCGGGCGCGCTCCGACGTGCCGGGAGAGGGCGCTCACGACCAACGTCACGAGCAGCAGCCCGGCGGCGAGCCAACCCGTGCTTCGCAAGAGAAGCCCGGCGACGACGGTCACAGCGACTCCAGGAACGTCACGAGGTCGTGCACATCCTGCTCGGCGAGCGCGGAGGTGCGGCCATGCCGATCGTCCTGGGGCTCGCGTACGACCTCCTCGAGTTGGGAGGCGCGGCCATCGAAGAACCATCGTCCCCGCGCGCCGACACCGCGCAGGGAGGGTGTGTCGAGCGAGGCCCCCGGAGGCGCCTCGAGCCGCGGAAACACGCTGCGAAGCGGGTGTCGTCCGAGGTTCGTGAACGCAGGAGGACGGTGACATTCGGCGCACCCCGAGGCGACGAAGACGTCGAGGCCGCGTCGCACGGCGCCCGATTCGCGACGGGGTGCGGCCCGCAGGGGGAGCGAACCGAGCCATGCCTCGAGCGTCGCGCGTCGATCACCCGCGGGTTCGAGGTAGCCACGGTAGAGGTCCTCGGCGACCTCGTGGAGATCGCCCAGGCGCGGATAGCTTCCATCGCGGAGGTACGGAGAGGTGCCTCGCAGGCCCCGCACGTCGAGCGTCGCTTCGGCTCGTCGCCCGCCGATGTTGTGCGCGATTCCGTCCGTGGTTCCGTGAAGATGGCAGCTCTGGCATGCGATGCCCGCGCGGGTGCCCTCGTGGAATGCACGCTCGCCGAACCTTCGCGCGAGCGCGTCGGAGGCGTCTCGGAGGAGGCTCCGATCGTCGGGCGCGAGGCGGACGACGGCGCGGGGCCGGCCTTCGACGAGCAGCGCGATCTGCGCGCCGGAGGCTGAGCTCACGGCGACCGATCCGTCGGCGAGCGCCGCCACGCCGGATGGCGCGGCGAGCCCGAGGCGGGCCAGGGGCCACGCGAGGCGGGTCCCGCGTTCAGGATCGAACCGCACGAGCTCGTCGGAGCCGGCGAACGTGACCCACCACGCGCCGTCCTGCGCCTCGTCCAGGGCACTCGGCGACACGCCGAGATCGGTCGACCCCGCGGCGTCCTGGCGCGGGCTTCGCTGGCCCGTGAGCACGTGACGCAGGGGCGCGAACGTCTGCGCATCGAGGGCGAGCAACTGGTCCTGGATGAAGTGGTTGCCGAGCTGCGAGCGGGGGGCCTCGGACCAATCGGTGACCGCGACGACCACGGCGGTGCCGCGCGCGGTCGCGTGCATGGTGACGGCCGGTGCCGCCAGGGAACGCACGCCCGCGACCGCGCCTCGAGCGACGTCGACCCGCACGAGCGCCGCCGGAGTCCGCCGCGCCACGACGAGGCCATCCCCCGTGCCGTCGAACACGAGCCAGTCCGGCAGGCCGCCGAGGTCGATCGAATGCGTCACTCGACGGGTCGGGAGGTCGACGAACGCGACGCGCCCCTCCTCGAGCGCGACGGCCAGCCGAGCCCCACGGGGATCGACCGCGAGGCGATGCACGCCCGAAGCAAACGAGATCGACGCGTCGTCCGCGGCCGAGTCCACGAACCGCACCGAGCGCGTGTGTCGATGCCCCACCACGAGACCGCTCGGCGTGTAGGCGCAGTCGCTCGGCCCGTCGTCGACGTGGGACTCGCTGGACCGACCGTCGAGCCCCACGCGGACGAGGGTGTCCGTCTCCTCGCTCGTCGCGCAGAACTCGGTGCGGTCGCTGCGGGCACGGAGCACGCGTGGATGCGCGAGGGGGACCACGCCGTGTGTCGTGCGTGCGTGGTCCGCACCATCGACGCGCAGGTGCGCGTCCATCGGACCGTCGTGGCGTGGAGCCCCATGCCGGCGAGGGTCGTACTCGACCCGGAACACCCCATGCCCGAGCGGGGCCGCGTGCAGTGCAGCGATCGCCGGGCCGAGGCGGACGCTCACGTCGCGTGCTCCGTCGGCGCGGACGAAGAAGGTCTGCGGCTGGTCGGCCGACACGAGGGCTGGATGCAGGGCCGGCAGGGCCTCGAGCGCGAGGCGATCTTCGAGGTAGGTGCCCAGGCCGACGAGCGACTCGCCCTCGACGAGGGCCCTCCGCTGTCCGACGAGCGTCGCGAGGGGAACGGCCAGGACCAGCAGGGTCACGGGCACCCGCATGCGAGGCGTCAGCGCAGGCCGGGGCCAGCGCTTCGACGAGGCCACGCTCACCACGACCCAGGCCGCGCCGTACGCCGCGAGCAGCCCGGCGAAGCTCGACGTGCGGTTGAACCCCGCGAGGATGGCAGCGAGCACGAGCGTCGAGAGGCCCGCGGCGATCGGACGAGGCTCCACCGCGTCGACCTTAGCGGAACGGGCGCCGTTCGGGAGGGAACCCGTCACGGGGTCTCCTGGCCGCGCGGCCGTCCGTGATGCGCCGCGCCCGCGGACCCGCGGCGCCTGGCCCGGGGCCCTGGCCTTGCGGGCCAGCCTGGGCGCACCTGTGCTTCCCTCGAGGACCCCACGTGCGCTACACGTGGCCCCGTGCGGTGCGCTTTCCTGTTCTTTCTGCTCGTCCTCGACGCATGCGGGGCCCGCACCGGGCTGGGTGCGCCCGATGCCGCCCGGCGCGATGGGGGCCACGATGACGCGGCCATCGATGCGGCCGCGCGCGACGCGGCGCTCCCGAGGGACGCTGCGGAATGCGGGGACGACCGCGCCTGCGACGATGGCGTGGCCTGCACACAGGACCGATGCGTGTCGGGGCGTTGTGCGCGGACTCCACAGGACGCGTCGTGTGACGACGGTCGTTTCTGCACCGGGGTGGAGCGCTGCGTGCCCGGGGTCGGATGCGTGGCGACGCCCCCGGATTGCGCGGACCCGGTGGAATGCTCCGTCGATGCGTGCGATCCGCGGACCGACGCCTGCGTTCATCGACCCGAGCCGGATCGGTGCCCCATCAGCCATCGTTGTGATCTCGAGGTCGGCTGCGTCGCGCGGGCGCTCGCCCACGACGAGCGCTTCCTCTTCGAGGTGGACCTGCCGACCGGGCAGCTGCACACGATCGGCGTCACCGGCATCCCCCTGACGGACCTCGCGCTGCACCCCGATGGCACGTTGTACGGTGCGGTGCGCGACTGGATGGTGCGGGTCGACTACCGAAGTTCGCGCGTCGAGCGCATCGCCTCGGTCCCCGGCTTCTTCGTGGGGCTCGACGTCTCCCCCGAGGGCGTGCTCTTCGGGGCGACGGACGACCGGATCGTGCAGATCGATCGTGACGCAGGCCTGGCGCTCACGGTCGCGACGTTTCCCGATGGGCTCCGTGCCAGCGGCGATCTCGCGTTCGTGGAGGGCGTGCTCTACGCGACGGCGACCGAGGGGCGCGGCGCGGACGACCTGCTGGTGGAGGTGCCGCTCGATGGTCGCCCCGCGCGCACGATCGGTCGCATCGGCCAGCCCTGCGTGTGGGGGCTCGCGCCGTTCGGAGGGCTGCTCTACGGGCTCGGATGCGAGGGCGTCCTCATGCGCCTCGATCGCGACACGGGCCGGGCGACGGAACTCGCCCGGGGCAGCACGCGCTACTTCGGAGCAGGGGCACGCTGAGCCTCTCGGGGTCAGCGGGTGCTCGGGACCTCCGCCGTTCCGAAGTAGACGAGCGCACCGTCCACGAGCGGCGCGGCGAGCACCTGCCCTCCGGCCGCCCACAGGCCTCCGTCCGGGTCGACCCACGCGCCGTGGAGCGTCTCGCCGAGATCGAGGCGCGTGTCGAGGAGCGCCCAGCCGCTCCCATCGTCGTGAACGACCGTCCCGCTCAGGCCGACGCCCCAGCCGGTGTCGTCCGGGCCGAGGGCCACCCCGAAGAGCTG
>CAIKNO010000279.1 GCA_903828805.1 uncultured Sandaracinus sp.
CGCCACCATCGCCGCCCCCATCGCGAGCAGGGCCGCGAGCGACGAGGTCCGGACCGCGCGGGCCGCGTCGGTGCGCGACGTCTCGCCGACGAAGATCTCCCGCAGATACGAGGGCACGATGGTCGCGCAGTTCCACAGCACGCGGAGGAACGTGTCGCCGCGCACGTGGGCGTCGGGATCCTTGGTCGGGTGGTTGGTGTGCGCGTGGTGCCGGAGATGGAGGATCCGGAACGCGGGAAACGGCGCGAGCATCGGCACGGCGCAGAGCCAGCCGAGCAGCTCGCCGAGCGGGCGCATCGACCGGACGTCCCCGTGCACGTTGCCGTGCGACGCCTCGTGGACGACCGTGAAACCGACGTAGGCCGCGAGGGTGCACGCGATCGACGCCACCCAGAGCGGGGCGCGTCCGGAGAGCGCCAGCGCCCAGGCCGCGGCCTCGAGGCCGAGCACGCCGCAGGCGAGCGCGACCGTGGGCCACGCGACCCCGCCCACGTGGGCCCTCCACTCTTCGCGCGGCTCCTCCATGCCCGCGGCAGTGTACCCCGAGGGCCGCGCCCCCGGGCGACGGAGCGCGGGGCGCCCCGTGCGCCCGGGCCCCTCGGGGACACCGCGAACTTGTCGGCGCGCGGGAGCAGACCCACCCTTCGGCGGTGGCAGCGACGAACGGCACCGTGTGCGACCTGGAACTGGAGTCCGCGGAAGGAGGCCTACGGCACCTCCGTGACCTCCGCGGCCGCGTGGTCGTGCTGTTCTGGGAGACGCGCGAGCGAACGGGCGACAACGACCTGCTCAAGCGCGAGTTGACCCGCTGGACGCGCGAGGGCCGCTCGACTCGCTCGGTCGTGACCCTCGCGGTGGGCGACGTGTCCGCGTTCGACTTCGCGCCGGCGCGCCCGCTCGTCCGGGCCGCGACGCGTGCGATCGCGCGCAGCGTCGGCATCGAGCTCTGGCTCGACTGGCGAGGCGCGCTCCGCGGCGCGCCCTTCTCGCTCGTGCCCGGCGTCAGCAACGTCGCGGTCCTCGACGCGTCGGGGCGCCTCGTGATGCGACGCTCGGGCGTCCTCGATGCGCGCGAGCGCGCCTTCGTCCTCGACGCCGTGCGGCGGCTCGCCGGCGGCTCGGCCGACCAGACCGCGCTCGCGAGCTGAGCCCGGAGGCGCGCCGGGTTCGACGGCGCGCGGCGCGGACCCCGTTTCAGCGGAGGATCACGTAGATCCCGCGGGCCCCGCGGAAGGCGAGCACCACGGCGTTGCCCCCCGAGCGCGCATAGGCCTGCGCGAACTGCGAGGCCCCGCGGACCGGCACCCTCTGCACCTCGACGATCACGTCGCCGACCGCGAGGCCCGCCTCGTCGCCGGGCGAGCCCGGCGCGACCCCCGCGACGACCGCGCCTCCGCGCAGCTGGGGCGGCACCCGGAGCGTCGAGGCGAGACCAGCATCGAGATCGAGCAGCGCGAGACCGGCGACCTCGATCGCCTGTCGACCGCCCGCGCCCGGACCCGCCCCCGGCGGCACCGCGAGGCCCCGAGGAGCCGCGCCGGGGCCGTCGAACGTCGGACCGTAGCCTCCTCCGGGCGCCGGCCCGCCCGCAGGGGGCGGCAGCTGCTCCGCGAGCGCGACCTGGGGCCTCTCGCCGAGCGTGATCCCCAGGTCCCGGCGCGCGCCCTCGTGCACCACCACGAGCTGCACCTGCGCCCCCGCCCCGCGCGTCGCGACGAGGTTGCGCAGCTGCGTGCTCGAGAGCAGCGGCTCTCCGTCGAGCTGCTCGACGAGATCGCCGTGAGAGAGCCCCGCGGTCTCGGCGGGACTGCCCGGCTCGATGCCGGTGACGATGACGCCCCTCGAGGCGGGCAGGTGCAGCGCGGTGGCGAGCTCCGGCGTCACGTCCTGGATGACCACCCCGAGCCATCCCCGGACGACCTTGCCGCTGCGGAGCAGGCTCTCGATGATCGGGCGGACCATGTTCGACGGGATCGCGAAGCCGATGCCGTGGCTGCCGCCGGTTCGGCTCAGGATCGCGGTGTTGATGCCGACGAGCTCCCCGCGCATGGAGATGAGCGCGCCGCCGGAATTGCCCGGGTTGATCGCCGCATCGGTCTGCACGAAGTCCTCGTACTCCGCGATCCCCATCCGCGCCCGGCCCGTCGCGGACACGATCCCCATCGTCACCGTCTGACCGACGCCGAACGGATTGCCGATCGCGAGCACGACGTCGCCGAGGCGCAGCTGGCTCGAGTCGCCGTACGCGACCGGCGTCAGGTTCAGCGTCTCGCCCGCGGGCGGTCGGAGGCGCAGCAACGCCATGTCCGTCTGGGGATCGGCCCCGACGAGGTCGGCCCCCAGCTCGCGGCCGTCGGCCAGCGTCACCTCGATGGCGCCGCCGCCCGCGATCACGTGGTGGTTGGTGATCACGAGCCCCTCGGCCGCGACGATGACACCCGAGCCCATCGCCTCCCCGCCGCCCCCTCCGCCGGGGCCACGCACCGCGCGCCCGCCGCCCCGCACGGTGGAGATGTTGACCACCGCCGGCGAGACCCGGCTCGCGACGTCGGCCATCGACGCCTCGCCGTCGGCCCCGAGATCGGCCGCAGGAAGCGGCACCGACGGGGATGGACGGGGCGGCTCGAGCGCCGGCGCCGTCCCCGCCCCGGACGTCGGCGGCGCGGACGGCGTCGAGGACGGCCGGCCCGCGGCGGTGTCGCGGGTCAAGGCGGCGTCACGGAGCGCGGTGAGCTCCTCGGACTGCTGGAACAGGACCACGAGGCACACGCCCGAGAGTCCGAGGGCGGCGAGGCTGACGAGGGTGGACAGGACGAGGGCGGCTCGGGTCATGGGCTCCCGTGGGCAAGAGGTCAGAGCATGGGGACGCAAGCGTCCGAGGCAAGACGCCCGACGCGTCCGAACCCTTCCCTCCCGGGCCCGGGCTGGCCCCACCCCCAGGGCCGTGGCAGGGTCGCCGCCCGCAGGACCCGACCGGTTGACGAAACGGTCCGGCGGGTTCTCATACTGCCGCCGCGGCCTCCAGCGAGGCCCGCATTCCTCCCCCTCTCTCCGACGGAACCACCGTGAGCAAGTCCCTCGTCATCGTCGAATCGCCTGCCAAGGCCCGCACGATCGCCGGCTTCCTGGGCAACGATTTCGTGGTCGAGAGCTCCATCGGGCACATCCGCGACCTCCCGCGAAACGCCAACGACGTCCCCGAGGCGCTGAAGAAGACCCCGTGGGCGAAGCTCGGCGTCGACGTCGAGCACGACTTCAAGGCGCTCTACGTCGTCGACTCCGAGAAGAAGCAGCACATCGCGCGGCTCAAGCAACTCCTCAAGGGCGCCGACGAGCTCTACCTCGCCACCGACGAAGACCGCGAAGGAGAGTCGATCGCGTGGCATCTGCTGGAGGTCCTCCAGCCCAAGGTGCCGGTGCATCGGATGGTCTTCCACGAGATCACCCGCAAGGCGATCCAGAAGGCCCTGAGCGCCCCGCGGGAGCTCGATCGCAGCCTCGTCGAGGCCCAGGAAGCCCGCCGCATCCTCGACCGCCTCTATGGCTACGAGGTGTCGCCGGTCCTGTGGAAGAAGGTGCTTCCCAGGCTCTCGGCCGGGCGCGTCCAGAGCGTGGCGACCCGCGTGCTCGTCGAGCGCGAGCGCGAGCGGATGCGATTCCTGGCCGCGCACTACTGGGATCTCGCGGGCTCACTCTCCCGCGCCTCCGACGGCGCCGAGCTCGACGTCACGCTCCACACCCTCGAGGGCCGACGGCTCGCGACGGGCAAGGACTTCGGGCAGGACGGAGTCCTCACCCGGAAGGACGCGCGCGTGCTCGACGAGGAGGGCGCGCGCGACCTCGCGGCGAGCCTGTCGGGGCAGAGCCTCACGGTGCGCTCCGTGGAGCGCAAGCCGTACCACCGCTCGCCGGGCGCGCCGTTCATGACCTCGACGCTGCAGCAGGAGGCGGGGCGCAAGCTCCGGTTCTCCACGGCGCGGACGATGAAGGCAGCGCAGCGCCTCTACGAGAACGGCTTCATCACCTACATGCGAACCGACAGCACGACGCTCTCGGACAGCGCGCTGACGACGGCGCGGCGGGTGATCGAAGAGCTCTACGGCCGCGAGTACCTCCCGCAGGGCGCACGCACGTACGCCAACAAGGTCAAGAACGCGCAGGAGGCCCACGAGGCGATCCGGCCGGCCGGCGACACCTGGCGCACGCCCGACGACGTCGCGCGCGAGCTCAACCCCGACGAGGCGAAGGTCTACGAGCTCGTGTGGAAGCGGACCGTCGCATCCCAGATGCAGGACGCCCGCGGCGAGAGCGTGGTCGTGCGCATCGGCGGCAAGGCGCGCGACGGCCGTGAGGTCGAGTTCGGCGTCAGCGGCAACGCCATCGAGTTCCCGGGGTTCCTCCGCGCCTACGTCGAGGGCTCCGACGACCCCGAGGCCGAGCTCGAGAGCCGCGAGAAGCACCTGCCCGTGCTCGCCGTCGGCGAGTCGCTCCTCGGTCGTCGCTTCGAGGCGCAGGGCCATCAGACGCAGCCCCCGGCGCGCTTCACGGAGGCCTCGCTCGTGCGGCGGCTCGAGGAGCTCGGCGTCGGTCGCCCGAGCACGTACGCCTCGACGATGTCGACGATCCAGGACCGCGGCTACGTCGTGAAGAAGGGCACCGCGCTGGCCCCGAGCTGGACGGCGTTCGCGGTGGTGTCGCTGCTCGAGAAGCACTTCCCGGAGCTGGTCGACTACGCGTTCACGGCCCGGATGGAGAACGACCTCGACGCGATCGCGACCGGGGAAGAGCACGCGGTCCCGTGGCTGCACAAGTTCTACTTCGGCGGCCCCACGGAGGGCTCCGCGCCCGACACGCAGGGCCTCAAGTCGATGGTCTCGTCGAACCTCGGCGACATCGACGCCCGCGCGGTGAACTCGATCGCGATCGGCAAAGATCCCGACGGCGTGGACGTGATCGCCCGCGTCGGTCGGTACGGGCCCTACGTGCAGCGCGGCGAGGACACGGCCTCGATCCCCGAGGACCTGGCGCCCGACGAGCTGACGGTGCCCAAGGCCCTCGAGCTGTTGAGCGCCCCGAGCGGCGCCCGCGTCCTGGGCGTCGACCCGGCGAGCCAACTTCCCGTGCTGGTCCGCGGCGGGCGCTTCGGCGCCTACGTCCAGCTCGGCGAAGCCGAGGGCAGCGCCGAGAAGCCCAAGACCGCCTCGCTGTTCCGCTCGATGTCGCCGGCGACGATGACGCTCGAGCAGGCGATCTCGCTGCTGACGCTGCCGCGCACCGTGGGGGTCGATCCGGCCGACGCGGTGCCGGTGACGGCCCAGAACGGGCGCTATGGTCCCTACGTCCAGAAGGGCACCGAGAGCCGGAGCCTCGAGAGCGAAGAGCAGCTCTTCACCGTGACGATCGAGCAGGCCCTCGCGCTCCTCGCGCAACCCAAGACGCGCGGCGTCCGGCGGGCGGCGGCGGGCCCCCTCCGCGAGCTCGGCAACGACCCCGTGAGCGGCAAGCTGATCGGCGTGCGCGACGGGCGCTTCGGACCCTACGTCTCGGACGGGGACACGGTCGCCTCGCTCCGCAAGGGCGACACGATCGAAGGCATCACCGCCGAGCGCGCGCAAGAGCTGCTCGCCGAACGACGCGAGCGCGGACCGAGCACGAAGGTCAAGCGCGGCCGGCCCCGCCCCGGACCGAAGGCCGCCAAGGCGGCCCCCGAGGGCCAGGACGCGGGCCCGAAGAAGGCGGGCCCGAAGAAGGCGGGCCCGAAGAAGGCGACCGCCAAGAAGGCGGGCCCGAAGAAGGCGAGCGCCAAGAAGGCCACCGCCAAGAAGGCGCCGACGAAGCCGTGAACGGACGCGGCTCGGAGGGGCTCCCGGCGGCCCCGGGACCGGGGGCGGCCGCGCAGCCGCCCGGACGGGTGCTGATCGCGGGCTGCGGGTACGTCGGTGTCGCGCTGGCCTCGCAGCTCGTCACGTCGGGCGAGCGCGTGCTCGCGCTGCGGCGGGGCGACGCCCCGCTGCCGGAAGGCGTCGAGCGCTTCACCGCCGATCTCGGCAAGCCGGAGACCTTGCTCGGTCTCCCCTCCGACATCGACCGCGTCGTGTACGCCGCCGCCCCCGACGCTTCGACCACCGACGGATACCGACGCACCTACGTCGAGGGTCTGCGGCACCTGCTCGCGGTGGTCGGCACCGGCCCGCGGCTCGTGTTCACGTCGAGCACGGCTGTGTTCGCCGAGGACGAAGGCGGCGTCGTGGACGAGGAGAGTCCCACCGCGACCTCCGGCCATCCCGCCATCCTGCTCGAGGCCGAAGCCCTCGTGCGCGCGGCCGGCGGCGTGTGTCTGCGGCTCGGGGGCATCTATGGCCCCGGACGCGATCGCATGGTCCGGGCCGTCGTCAGCGGCACGGCCCGCACCCCGCGGGCGCCCCGCCACGGCAATCGGATCCACCGCGACGACGCCGCGTCCGCGGCCGCGCATCTGCTGCGCCTGCCCGCGCCCGACCCGGTCTACATCGGCGTGGACCTCGACGGCGCCGACCTCGCGACCCTCTACGCGTGGGTCGCCGGCGAGCTCGGCCGTCCGCCGCCCCCGATCGAGGACGAGGACGGCACCTCGGGCGCAAGACCCTCCCCCCACAAGCGCTGCACGAGCGCGAAGCTGCGGGCGAGCGGATGGCAGCCGGCCTACCCGACGTTCCGGGAGGGGTACGCCCACGCGCTGCAGGCCGCACGGCGTGTCGCGCAGGAGGCCCCGCGATGAGGACGCATCCGTCGTCGGTCGAGGTCGGCGAGGCGTGGGAGGTGCTCCGCGAAGGCGAGGACGCCGACGTGCTCGTCACCTGCGAGCACGCCTCCGAGCGGCTGCCTTCGCCGTGGCGATGGACGGACGCCGACGCGCGCCTCGTCGGCACCCACTGGGCCTACGACCTCGGCGCCGCCGACCTCGCCCGCGAGTACTGCGCGGCGATTCGCAGCACCGCCGTGCTCGCACGCTTCTCGCGGCTCCTCGCCGATGCCAACCGCCCGGAGGACTCGCCCACGCTCTTCCGTGCCGTCGCCGAGGGCGCCCCCATCGAGCTGAACGTGGAGATCGACCCGGACGACGCCCGCCGTCGCCTCGAGGACTACCACCGCCCCTTCCACGCCGCCGTCGATCGCGCGGTGAAGGCCAGCCGCGCGACCTGGCTGCTCGCGATGCACACCTTCACGCCCGTCTACGAAGGCACGCACCGCGCGCTCGAGCTCGGCGTCCTCTTCGACCGCGAGGAGGCGATGGCGATGCGGCTCGTCGAGGGGCTCGCCGCCCACGGATGGAACGTCGCCCCGAACGAGCCCTACTCGGGCCGCGCGGGCCTGATGCACGTCGTGGACACGCACGCGACCGCCCACGGGCGCCGCGCGATCGAGATCGAGGTGCGCCAGGACCTCGCCGTCGATCCCGCGTTCCGGGCCCGCTTCGTGCCCGCGCTCGCGGCGCTCCTGCGCTGAGCGCACGGCCCCTGACGCGTGCTCGCCGAAGCCGCGCTGGACCCGGCGACCCTCGGCGGCGCCCGGCCGGATCGACTGCACATCTTCCTGGGCATGACGGTGTTTCCGGATCCGGCCGCGACCTTCACGCACCTGTGGTCGCTGCTCGCGCCGGGGGGCCGTTGCGTGATCGTGGACTGCCACGCCGAGGCGCTGAGTGTGCAGGGCCGGTTGGTGAACCTGCTCGCCGGCGCCGACATCCAGCGGCGCTCGTGGGAACCGCTCGAGGCCGTGGGGGCGCGGTTCGAGCGGCGGGACCTGCCCACGTGGCCGCTGCACGGCGGGCAGCTGTTCCTCGCCACCGCCGTCAAGGGCTGACCGGCGGCCACGCACCCCACACCGCGGGTGCCGATGCTCCACAGTCGCCGACGACGTGGAGCAGGCCCGCGCCGCGGGAGGCGCCCCCAAGGGCGTGTGACGGTCGGCCGGGCGCCCCCCGACACGCACGTCTTGTTGGACCATCGACGGCGGGCTGGGAGAGGCCGCAGGTGCTCCCACCACGAACGCAGACCCGGGGGGACCGCGACCGACGAGGCGCGCATGAAGCGAAACGAGGGACCGGCGCGAACGAAGGACCTCGAGCCGCCGCTCCGTGCGTCCTGCTCCCGCTGAAGAAGCCCCGGCGCGACCGCACAGCCGTCGAGCTCACCCCGCGCGCCTTCCTCGGTCGCTTCGCTCATCCCGCGCCCGCGCAAGGTGTCCGCCCGCGGGGGGAGGCCCAGGTCGGCGGTCGGTGGTGCGGCGGATGACGACCATCGCGATGGTGGCCCCCTCGACGGAGCGGTCGTGGGAGAGGTCGCATGGGTGGGTCGCTGCGTCGATGCGCAGGCTCGGGCCGCGTCGTCGCTGAGGTAGAGTCGAGACTCCACATCGGAGGGGCGCGTGTCGAGACTGCTCCATGAAGTGCTGTGCACCGCGCCGGGAGACGACGTCTCGAAGGCGGTCGTCGTGTCGACGCAGGCCCCGCCGAGCTGCCCAGAGGACGGGGTCGTCGTCGCGGTCGCGGCGCGGCCGATCAACCCCGCGGATCTCCTTCTCTTGCAGGGGCGGCACGTGTTCACGCCGACGTTGCCGACGAACGTCGGGATCGAGGGCGCTGGGGTCGTCGTCGAGGCGGGCGCGCGGTCGCAGATCGCGCCCGGGACGCGGGTCGCGATTCCTTCGGGCGGCACGTGGCGGGACCGGATGGCGCTGCGCGACGAGGGGGTGCTCCCGCTGCCGGCCGACGTGGATCTCGAGCAGGCCGCGATGCTCTCGGTGAACCCGTTCACGGTGCTCGGGATGCTCGAGGGCACGAAGGCTGGGGACACGGTGCTCGTGAACGCCGCGACGTCCGCGGTCTCGAGGCTCGTGTGCGCGGCGGCGCGGCGGCGCGGGCTCCGCGTGGTCGGGGTCGTGAGGGACGAGCGGAGCCTCGCCTCCGTGCGCGAGGCAGGCGCCACGCTCGCGCTCGTGGACGGACCCGACCTCGCGGCGCGGGTGAGAGCCGAAGCGCCCGGCCCGATCGCGCTCGCGCTCGACGCCGTCGCAGGCTCCGCGAGCGGGCGCATGTTCGATGCGCTCGGCGACGGGGGGTCCCTCATCGTCTACGGGCTGCTCTCGTCGGACAAGGTCGAGCTCCCCGCGGCGGGCATCGTCTTCCGCGACGTGCACGTGCGAGGCTTCTCGCGTCTGCGGGCCTTCGCGGCGATGTCGGCGACGCGGCGGCGCGAGATCACCGCGGAGCTCTTGCAACTGCTCGCGGAGGGTGTGCTCGAGACGAAGATCGAGGCGCGCTATCCGTTGACCGAGGTCCGCGCCGCGCTCGAGCATCACGCGCGCCCTGGTCGCACGGGAAAGATCCTGCTGACGTCGGACGTGTGAGCCGCGGCGAAGGTGAGCCGCGGCCAACCTGCAGAGGAATCCTCACCTGCGTCGAATCGCTCGCCGCCTCGTCGACGTGGGCTGATGGGATGGCGCGGGCGGCGCGCGGTCGGGCGTCTCCGCGGGCGCGGTGGAGCCGCTGCGCTGGCGTCCTCCCACATCCGGGGGGATCGGAGGCCGCGCGCGCAGGCGGAGCGGCTCTTGTCGAACGACGTCGCGGCCACACGCGCCATGCCCTCGGTGACCTCCGACCCCGCATGGCGCGACGAGGCACGCGCCGGACGACGATGAGTTCGCCCAGCTCGAGAAGCCCGGGCGCGACCGCCTCCGTGCGCGCGTCGAACTCAGCCCAGCGCGACGTCGAGAGGCGCGGGTCGCCTCCCGACGGACGCGCGTCGCTCACTGGCGGGTGAACACCTGCGTGGCGCTGAGCATCGTCGGACGCGCCGACTCCTGAAGATCGAGGCCGATCATCGAGCCGTCCCCGAAGCGCAGGGTGTCGCCGTCGACGCGGTAGATGTCGAGGCTCTCGCCACCGACGGGGATCGAGAATCCGTAGCAGGACGCCCCGAGGACATCCCGCTCGGCGCCGGCCGCCCAATCGGTGATCCCGCAGTATGCGTTCATGTTGTTGAAGTCCGCGTTCGCCGCCGTCAGCGCCGTCGACGTGAACGTCATGAACGACAGATCGAGCTTCGAGTCGCCGCCCGTCGTGGTCCCGGACACGACGCCGACCCCGGTCCAGTGGCTGACGTGCGTCGCTCGGGTGCACGCGGCGTCCTCGAACTCCTCGTACGTGCCCGTCAGCGCGAGGTCGTCGTAGGCAAGCGTGGTGCGCGCGAAGTTGAACCCTCGGTTGTCGAAGCAGGGTGTCTGCCACGTCCCGTTGAGCTCGCTTCCGAGGGCCCCCGGCGCGGCGCCGCCACCGCAACCGGCGAAGGTCCCGACGGCGGAAGTCAGACCGAGAACGAGCGAGAGAGCACGAGAAATTGGATGCATGGACAGATTCTCCTGAAGCAGCGAGCGAATGGGTACGGCGGGCTCACGCGCACCGCTGAGCCGTCCCCTGCGGACGACGGCGCGCGCGAGTTCTCCTCGAGAGGAAGGGGCACCGAGCGTGCGGCGACCCGACTGATGGGCGGCAGTCTAGAGCCCAGTTCCCGGCAGGCTGCTGAAGGTTCTTCATGCGCGCATGACGCTGGTTCGAAGCGCCCGCGGGCGCGACGGCCGCGCCGAACGAGACCGCCGGCGTGCGCGCGTCGCCGATGAGACCTGTTCCTGCGTGCGTGTTCCCCATTCGCGAGCCCGCCCGAGCGTCGCCCCTCGCTGCGTGTCAAGCCCGCTGACATGCAGTCTCCCGGGCGAGCGGTCGTCGATCTCAATCTGCTCGTGACGCTCGTCGAGGTCCTCGACGCGGGCAGCGTCAAGGCGGCGGCGCGACGGCTCGCCGTCACCCCATCGGCGGTCAGCCACGCGCTCTCCCGGCTTCGTCGCGTCGTGGAGGATCCGCTCCTCGTGCGCACCAGCGACGGGATGCGCGCGACGGACCGTGCGGTCGCGCTCGTCGAGGCGTCGCGGCCTGCCCTCGAGCAACTCCAGCGGGCACTCCGACCGACCGGCGAATTCGACCCTGCGCGCTTCGACGGAATCATCACGCTCGCCTCCGCGAACTTCGGCACGGCCCTCCTGGGCCCCGGCCTGCTCGGGCGGCTCGTGGTCGCCGCCCCTCGGGCTCGCCTCCGCTTCACACCGGTCCCCACGGCGCTCGACGAGGCGCTCGCACGCGACGTCGACGCGCTGATCGGCGTGCTGCCCCCGGACAGCTCCCCCGCGCTCCATCGGCGGCGCCTGTCGACCGAGCGCTGGGTCTGTCTGGTCCGGAACGGCCACCCGCACCGGAGCCCCCGCATGTCGCTCGACGACTACGTGCGAATGAAGCACATCCAGATCGCCCCTCGCGGTCGTGCCGGCGGCCCGATCGACAAGTTTCTCGCGGCCGCCTCGCTCACGCGCGACGTGGTCTGCTTCGTCGACGACTTCCTCTCGGCGCCGGCGCTCGTCGCAGACACCGATCTCGTGCTGACCGGAGGCGACCGCTTCCTTCGCGCCGCGTGCAGGACGCTGCCTGTGCGCATCGTGGAGCTCGACGTCGCGCTGCCGACGTTCGAACTCTCCCTCGTGTGGCACGACAGGGTGCACGCGCTGCCAGCCCAACGCTGGGTGCGCGAGCTGCTCGTCGCGATCTCGAAGGAGGTGTACGTCCCGGCCGCGCCTCCGTAGCGCGGACGCGCAAGAAGACTTCGCTCGACGTCGGCGTCCTGCCGGCGCACGCAGTGCACCGCAAGACCTTTGTGCGAAGGCCCGCCCGCGCGGAGTCCCTGCGACAGGTCGTGATCTGCCCCCGGTTCCCTTGGACCAGGAAGAAGACGAACGTGGGAAGGGAGAGGCCGCCGGTGCTCCCATCACGACGCAGACCCGGGGGACCGCGACCGACGAGGCGCGCACGGAGCGACACGAGGGACCCGCGCGAACGTCGGACCTCGAGCCGCCGCTCCGCGCGTCCTGCTCCCGCAGAAGAAGCCCCGGCGCGACCGCACCGCCGTCGGGCTCACCGAGTCGACGCCCGCGTCGGCATGACTGAAGTGGACCGAGTACCTGCCGAGCGTTCAGCGAGAGCGCGAGGGCATCGTCGGAGGCCGGGCAGGAGGCGGGCGGGAGCCACGCTCCGGAGGTGTCGCGCCGGAGCTGGGCCGAGGCCGGCGCGCAGACGAGCAGGAGCAGCGAGGCGAGGAGCGCGCACACCCGGTGGAGCGACCTCGGCGATGAGGTCGCCCGGGCGGGGCCGAGGATGGAGAGGCGCGGCCGAAGCACGTGGGACCGCGCACGAGGCCGAACGGCGGCCTCGTGCGTCCCTCGGTGGCTCGGCCCGAGGAGGCCGGCGAGGGGCCGACGCGACGTCAGATCGGAGCGATCGTCACGCTGCCCGCGCCGTGGCTGGTGCGGAGCTCGACCCGGGGCAAGACGCCGCCCCCGTAGGAGCCGCCGCCACCCGCGCCGATGCGCGGGGACGTGACGTCAGCCTGCGCCGCGCCGCCGCCATCGCCGCCGCCGCCGCCGCCGAGATCGTCGCCGCCGCCTCCGAAGCCGCCGTTCGCGCCGGTGCAGGCCTCCGAGGTCGCCCGCGCGCCCCCCGCGCCCCCCG
>CAIKNO010000280.1 GCA_903828805.1 uncultured Sandaracinus sp.
CCCGAGGGCGAGCACGTCGCCGCCTTGACGGACGCGCTCGCGCGGGTGCAGCCGACGACGCCGGACCTCGCGAGGCTCCGGCAGGCCGCGGCGCGCGGGCTGTGCGAGGCGGGCGTGCGCGCGGGCGGCCACGGGGCGCGCGAGGCGGCGCTCGCCTTTCATCGCCGCGCGGCAGCGCTCTCGACGGCCGAGCCCTGCGCACGGGAGGGCATCGCGCGCTTCTCGGGACCGTCCCCGGCGCCCGCCGCGAGGCTCGAGGTCGAGCCCGCGCCGGTGGCCGGCACGGAGGTCGTGCTGGTGGTGCGGGGCGTCCAGGTCGCGCCGGGGGCCGCGCCGCGCTTCGAGGTGGTCCGCGTGGATCGCCGGGTCGTCCGTCGGGTGGAGGCGAGCCCGGGCCCCGAGGAGGGGACGTGGACGGCGGCGTTCACCTTCTCGGCGTCGGGGAGCCACGACGTCCGCTTCGTCACCGGTCCCGACCGCGGCCGCATCGACGCGAGCGCGGTGGTCGAGGTGGGCCGCGCGCCGCGCCTCCCGTCGCGGCCGGAGGCACCTCCGGTCACGACGCTCGGCGCCTCTGCGCCCTCGGCCCCGGTCGCCCCCCGGACGGCGACGTCGACCCAGGCGTGGCCGTCGGCGCCCACGGCTCCCGCCGCGCCCTCGTTCGTCGAGCCCGCGCGGGCGGAGGCGCCGACGGTCGCGCCGCTGGTCGCCCCCGCGGCGCGACCGCCCGTGACGCCGACCGCACCGGGGTCCGTGCTGCCCCTGCCGGGGATGCCCGCGGTTCGGGTGCCGGCGCCCCGTGCCGTGCCGGTGCCGACCGCGCCCTCGCTGCGGCTGCCCGATCCGCCGCCGCCGCCGACCCCGTGGGTGAGCGGCGCGCCCTGAGTTTCGGTGTCCGCCTGGCGCGCCGTGGTAGCGTTGGCGCGTGACACGGCGCACGACGAGGGTTCTCTGCGGCCTTGGGGTTCTGCTCTCGGCGTGCAGCGCGGCGCCGGTCGCGCCGGATGCGGGCGGCCCGGACGCGGGGATGACCGACGCCGGGCCGCCGCCGACCGGAGAGTTGTCGACCGTCCTGCGACCCCAGCAGTCGCCGGAGTACTACGTCGCGCAGGCCAACCTCTACTTCGACACGCTCGACACGCGGGCCGACCCGGCGCTCGTGCCCGAGTACTCGACGCGGGTGGCGCGGTGGGAGTGGCCGCCCTGGCTGAAGCTGACCGGCTACGAGAGAGACCTGATGATCTCCTCGACGCGGCAGGCGCTCTTCTTCGAGCCGTCCACCGTCCCGACGCGGGACTGCAGGGCGTTCGACGTGCAGCCGTTCGCGCGCTGCCACGTGTCGTTCTCGTACGACGGCGGGGCGTGTCCCATCTACGAGGAGTTCACCTTCAACGACCAGGGGGAGATGACGTTCATCGAGGCCTGGTCGCCGCTGCCGGGGCTCGGAGCGACCGACGACCCTGCGGACCGCTGGGCGGAGGGCCCCGGCGTCCATCGCCTGTCCACGCGGATCCCGGGGCTCGGCAACGCGACCGGCTTGATCGACCCCAGCGGCGCGTGGATGCAGCGCGCGGCCGCGTCGGATCCGGAGGTCGCCGACTTCGCGCTCCGGACGGAGGATTTCTGGGGCTACTGGCTTCGCGCGGGCGAGGAGAGCGGGGCCGACTACTTCGCGCGCGGCTGTGGTTGGTGAACCGCGTGGTGGGTGAAGCGACGTCGAAGTTCCGTCCACCGTCGAGGGCCGGACTCCGAATGGGCGCCGCTTCCTTGAAGGAACTCACCCGTCGGCGTTAGCGTGCGCACACGGCCACGGCCGTGCGATGCCCATGCAACACCCTCGATCGTCCCGTCCGTTCGCGCCCTTCCTCGTGCTCGCCGCCGCGCTGAGCCTGCACTGCGGAGGCGGCGTCGGTTTCAACGACCGCGACGCCCAGCCCGGGCGCGACGCCGGGGACGGCATGGACGCAGCGGCCGCGCTCGACGCAGGCACCGCGACGGATGCGGGACCCAGCGTCTGCGTGGGGGACGAGGCATGCGCGCCGGACCAGCACTGCGCCGACGACACCGGGACGTGCATCGCCGGCTGCTCGACCGACGAGGGCTGCCTCGATGCGGCCGGGACGCCGCGCTGCGACCTGCTCGGCCACATGTGTGTCGGCTGTCGCATCGACCCGGACTGTCCGGCGTCCGAGCACTGCGACCCCACGATGCATCAGTGCGTCGCCGGCTGCTCGAGCGACGAGGGCTGCGCATCGACGACCGGAACGTCCCGGTGCGATCCGCTCCGGCACGTGTGCGTGGAGTGCCTGAACGACGGTCAGTGCCCGGACGGCGCGCTCTGCAGCGGCAACGTCTGCCGCAGCGGCTGCCACGAGCCGGCGCGTCCGTGCGCGGGGGCCGACGAGGCATGCTGCGAGGACCGGTGCGTGGCGCCCGACACCGACGCTCAGCATTGCGGCGGTTGCGGGCTCGGATGCGCGGCGGGCGAGGCTTGTTCGGAGGGACGCTGCGCGCCTGTGTGCCCTGCCGGGCTCTTGCGATGCGGCGGGGTCTGCGTCCCGGTCGCCAACGACCCGCAGCATTGCGGCGGGTGCGGCGTCGTCTGCGGGGCGGGCCAGGTGTGCGCCTCGGGGGTCTGCGTCGCCTCCTGCCCGACCGGTCAGACCGACTGCGGAGGCGCGTGCGCCACGCTCGACACCGACCCGTTCCATTGCGGAGCGTGCGGCGCTGGATGTCCGGCCGGCAACCTCTGCGTCGGCGGGGCGTGCGTGCCGAACTGCACGCCCTCCGAGAGCATCTGCAGCGGCGCGTGCGTGGCGCTCGAGTCCGATCGCAACAACTGTGGCTTCTGCGAGAACGGATGCCTGCCGACGCAGCTCTGCAACGGGGGCCGTTGCGTCGAGGATTGCGGCGCAGGCCGGGCTCTGTGCGCCGGGGCGTGCGTCGACCTCGCCTCGGACCGCGATCACTGCGGCGCCTGCGGGCAGGTCTGCCGCGCCGGGTGCATCGCGGGCGAGTGCGCGGTCGTCGCCGACGTCGAGGCCGGCAGCACCCACAGCTGCATGCGCTTTCCGAACGGGCGCCTGTTCTGCTGGGGGTACGGCGAGAACCTGACCGGCCGTGCCGGCGTCGGTGTCGAGCACCGCGCCGATCCGGTCGAGATCGTGGATGCGATCGGCCGCCCGATCGAGAACGTGCGCCAGGTCGTGGCGGCGGCTTCCCGCACGTGC
>CAIKNO010000281.1 GCA_903828805.1 uncultured Sandaracinus sp.
CCGCCGATCGTCGTGCCGTAGCGCGCGAGCGGGATGCGCTGCCCGAGGTAGGTGGTGAACACGGTCAGGTGGGGCCGACGCTCGACGCCCTGGCCGCGCTCCTGGCCGTGTTCGTCGTAAGGGAACTCGTACCAGACATCGCCGCGGTCGATCTCGACCGTGAGGTCCATGTCGCCCGAGTAGTACGCGGGCAGCGGCGGGGCGGGAATTGCGACGAGGCGCTCTCCGTCCGAGGGAAGCGCGCCGAGGGACTCGAGAAACACGAGGGTCGACTCGGGGGTCTGCAAGCCGAACGACTCGATCACCTGGGTGCGGATCTGACCTTCGAGGTTCGGAACGACGTGCTCCGCGCCGTCGGCGCCCCGGTACGTCCGCTCTCCGATGCTCCCGTCCTCGAGCACGCCCGCGGCGTGCATGGCGCGTTCGGTGAGGACCCGGATGACGGCGTCCTGATCGCCCTCGAGCGGCGGTCGCCTCAGCATCTCGAGCGTCTCGCGTCCGAGGAAGCCCCAGCCGTAGATCCGGTGGCGTCGCTCGAACTCGGCGAGCGCCTCGTGCGTCGGCCAGTCGAGCCCACCCTCGACGAAGTGTCCCTTGCCCTCGAAGTACCCCTCGCACTCGAGCCGGCGCTGCGCGGCCTGGATGGCCAGGAATTTCGGGCGCAGACGGCGCAGGTCCGCGACCCGCCGCTGGTCGCGCTCGGGCAGTCGCGCCACGTCGAGCGCGTCGGGGCCCTCCACACCCTGGGCTGCGACGAGGGTCGCCACCTGCCGCTCGAGGCCTCGGACGAGCCGGGCGAACTCCTGCCCGGTGTCGCGGGCCTCGTAGGTGATGAAGCCGTCGTAGGCGCGCAGCGGCTCGAGATCGAGCGAAGCGACGCACGCGAGGCCCTGGGTGTGCCTCATCCGCTCGCGCACGAGGCCGAGGGTGGGGGCGATGCCGTAGAGCTCGAGGTACTTGTCCTCGCGGGCGCGTGCGCCGTGCGCATCGTCGGGAAACTCTCCCTGCGCCAGCGCGAGGTAGGTCGCGCGGTATGCGTTCGGCATCTCCGGCTCGGCCGGCGTGCCTCGGGTCGTGAACAGATACGGCGTCCACGCTTCGCCGAGGTCGACCACGATGAAGCCCTGCGCCCTCGCCGTCGCCGCGTCGATGGGGTGCTCGGTCCGGCCGTCCTCGTAGAGCGGCACCGGCTGGTGCATCGGGGGCGGTCGGCTGTCGACCGGCTCGGGGGGCGCCGGGGGCGGGGAAGGGGCGGGCGCGGTGGGAGGGGCGGGCGCCGCGGCCGGGGGTTCGGTCGGTTCCGCCCCGCCGCAGCCGAACGTGCCGAGAAGCGAGGCGAGCAAGAACGGGCCGAGGGCGAAGCGCTGGGAGTGATCCATGGAAACCCCGGGGAGTGTTCGTCCACGCCCTCGGTGGGCGCAAACTTTCGCGTGCACGGGCACGCCGAGGTCCCTTTATCAGGTCGCGTGCCATGGGCCCGCGGCGCGAGAACCGCGGACTTCCACGCGGAGTCGAGGGGGCGGGCCGTGTCCGTTTCGACACGGTCCCGGGCCAAGGGCCAAGGGCAGCCCGCCTCCCGTTTGCTATACCCTCCCCCATCGTGAGAGAGCGCGTGGTCCTCGTCGCGGCGGTCGTGCTCCTCGTCTGCGGGTTGAGCGTGTGGGCCGCCATGGTGGGTCGCCCGCGCCCGGAGGCGGCCCAAACGCTCGCCGAAGCGCCGCCTCCGCCGATCGGCAGCCCCGCGGGGGCCGACGCGCCGGGGCTCGGGGCGGTGCGGGAGGTGCTGGCGCGCGCGATGCTCGCGGGGCTGCCGGTCGTGCGACTCTTCGACCGCGCGGGGGTGCCCGTGTTCGGGCTGCTGGTGCCGGGCCGGGAGGCCGTCGCGGTGCGGGACCGCATCCAGGCCGCGCGTCTCGGCGCGCCTTTCCACGCCGTGGTGCTCGGCGGGGGCTGGGACGTTCGCGCCCACGAGCAGGCGGCCGCGACCACCACCGAGTCTCCGGAGGCGATCCTTCGCCGGGCGGCCCGTCTCGACCTGGACGCGTGGCTCCGGACACGCGAGGGCGGGCCCGCCGACGTCCGGTCGGGAACCGCAGCGGCCCGCTCGAGCGCAGGCGTCGTCGATGGACCGCTCGACGGCGAGACGCCGGAGCAGATCACGACCGGTCGTGACCCCGCGCTCGGCCTCCCGCTCCGGGAGGTCGCCGTGGCGCTCATCCCGTCGGCCGACGGGGCCGACACGCCCGCGTGGCTGTCCTTCGGCAACTGGCCTGGTTGCCCGGAGCCGGCGGTGCACGTGGCCTGGCTTCGACGATGGAGCGACGCCCGCGGCCTCGACGTCGTGGCGTTCGGGCGGGACCGCGTGGAGGTCCGGGTCGCCCGGCCGCTCGGCGCCGACGAGTCCTCGCAGCAGATCCTCCGCGCGCAGCGTCGGTACGCGCCTGCCCCCGACGGCACGTCGGTCCGAGGAGGGGCGCGCGACGCGGACCGTCGCGGTGCGAGGAGCTGGACGTTCGTCTGGCCCGGTGGGCCTTCGGGCAGGTGATGTGACGATGGACGATCTACCCCTCACCGAGCGCCTCTCGATCCCCGGCAAGGACCTCCGCTGGACGGCGGCCCGGGCGTCGGGGCCGGGCGGACAGAACGTCAACAAGGTGAGCTCGAAGGTGGACCTCCGCTTCGACCTCGCGGGCACGGCGGCGCTGTCGGACGAGGTCAAGGAACGCCTCCGCGCGCGCGCTGGAACGCACCTCGACGCGGAGGGCTGCGTCATCGTGGTCAGCCAGAAGACCCGGGATCAACGGCAGAACCTCGAGGATGCCCGCGGTCGTCTCGCGGCCCTGATCAAGGCCGCGTTGGTGCGCCCCAAGACCCGGCGCAAGACCGCGCCGACGCGCGGCTCGAAGGAGCGTCGTCTGGGGGAGAAGAAGCACCGTGGCGCGACGAAGAAGGGCCGTGGGTCCTCGTTCGACGACTGAGCGCCAGACCGGTCGCCGGCCCGTCGTGGGAGCGAAGCTTCCGCTCGCTTGCAATGGTGGCAAGGCGGGGAGATTCTCCTCGCATCATGGAGAAGCTCATCCGCGGGATCCTGCACTTCCGCAAGCACGAACTGCCCACGCGACGCGCGATGTTCTCGCGCTTGGCCGAGGGACAGGCCCCGGACACGTTCTTCTTGATGTGCGCCGACAGCCGGGTGGTGCCGAACCTGCTCTCGTCGTCGGAGCCGGGCGACCTCTTCACCGTCCGGACCGTCGGCAACTTGATCGCGCCTGCCAGTGACGACGGCACGGCGATCGGCGACGTGTCGGAGGCTGCGGCCGTCGAGTACGCGCTGGTGGCGCTCGGCGTGAAGCATTTGGTCATCTGCGGACACTCTCGCTGCGGCGCGATGGACGCGGTGCTGTCGAACACGGCGCCCTCCGGCGCGCCGAACCTCGTCGAGTGGCTGAAGCTCGGGACCCCGAGCCTCGACCGCGTCGAGCGCGCGGCCTTCGTCGATCGCAGCCTCTCGCTCGCGGACCGGCTCTCGCAGGTGAACGTGCTGCAGCAGCTCGATCACCTCCGCAGCTACCGGTTGGTGGGGCAACGCGAAGACGCCGGCGAGATCCGCCTCCACGGGTGGTGGTTCGACGTGGCGACGGGCGAGACCCACATCTACGACGAGGAGCGCGGCGGCTTCGTCCTCCTCGACGACGAGGAGGGCGAGCGCCTCCTCGGGGGCCGGATCGCCCGGCCTCACCTGACCCTCGTGCCTCCGCCCGGCTGATCGCGGGCCGTGCTCTCCCGGCGGCCCCTCGGGCCCGCGAGGGGCTCGCCCGCGCTGCGCCCCGGGGGCATGCCTCCGCTTGCACGTGGCCGACCGGGGACGATGTCCGGCTCTGAGGCGGTCGTCCGACCGTTCAACCCATGGCCCACGTCCCGCCCGCCCGTCGCGCACGCATCGTCGTGCTCGACGACGATCCCCACCTGGTCTCGGTGCTTCGCACCTGGCTCTCGAGCCTCGGGTTCGACGTGATGGGGCTGACGTCCGTGCCTGATGCGGTCGCCCACCTCGGCGCGGGGAACGTCGACGTCGTCGTGACCGGCGCACACCTGGTGGGCGCCGGGGCGTCGTCGCTCGGAGCGATCCTGAGGAAGGCGGCCGGCCCGTCGAAGGTCGGTCTCGTGGCCCTCGCCCGCCCCTGCGAGGGCGCCGTCTGTCACGACCCCTCGTTCGACGTCGTGCTGGACCGGCCCGTGCCCCTCGACATGCTGCTGTGCGCGATCGCCAAGGCCGTGCCGGGGGCACCGCCCCTCGAGCCGCGGGTCTAGCGCCCGACGCGCAGGCGGTACACGTCTCCGTTGATCCGGGTGCCGCTCCGGAAGTCGATCCATCCGACCAGCGCGCCGGTGAAGGCCGGTCCGGTTCCGTTCGCCGGCGCGATCACCGGCGTGTCGGCCTCACCGCCGCCGGCATCGAGCGTGGGGTCGGTGAGCTGCCAGGTCGCGCCGGCGTCGATGCTCACCGACGCGAGCACGCGTCGGTAGGTGCTCGCGCCGGCGGCGTCGTTGACGTAGGCCACGACGACCGAGTTGCTCCCGGCGACGGCCACCTGCGGGGAGTCGCAGACGCCGGGCACGGCGCCGCCCGCGCGCTGCGATGCGCGGACAGGGGTGGTCCACGATGCGCCGCTGTCCGGCGACGAGGAGAGAAAGATCTGGGTGCCGTCGCGCGTGTCGGTCCACACGACGAAGAGCCTGTCATCGGTCGTGCTCGCGGTGCGCGGGTCGACGGCGATCGAGGCCTGGCTGCTCGACGAGACCTCGGCGCTGGGATCGTCGAGGATGCGCTCGGTGGACCACGTGCCGCCCCCGTCGGTGCTCCGCGCGAAGAGGACGTCGGCGCCGCCGCTCATGATCGTCGAGACGTCGTTCCACACGAGGTAGACGCGGGCGTCGTCCACGGCGATCCGGAGATCGTCGCTGGCGCGGACGTTCGACGTGTCTCCATCGAGGCGCAGCTCGCGGGCCGTCGGGATCGCGGTCGTCGTGTCGTCGGCGTAGGTCGCGTAGACATCGAAGGTCGGTCGTCCGGGACTGCGGGCCTCGCGCCACGCGAACACGAAGCGTCCCGACGAGGTGATGGCGACGACGGGCTCACCGGCGTTCGGCGCGGCGCCGACGTTCACCGAGACCTGACGCGAGGCCGCGAACGTCGCGCCCCCGTCGAGGCTCGCGCGCGAGAACACGCGCCGGGCGAGGGTGCTGGTGTTCAGCTGCTCCCACGCCACGACGACGCGCGCGCCGGTGCGCGAGACCGCGACGCTGTGCTTGAAGTTGTCGGTGCCGGCGGTGGTCTCGAGATCGGCGGCGCCGAGCGCGAACGTCGCGAAGCCGTTGCTCGAGGTGGCCATGCGCACGTTCCGCACGCCGCCCACCACGCGCTGGAAGGCGACGAAGACGCGGTCGGTGCCGAGCGCGGGATCGTAGGCTGCTGCGAGCACGGGACGCACGCAGGCCTCGGCGATGCCGAGCGAGACGTTCGTGATCGTCGACCACGTCGCGCCTCCGTCGCTCGAGCGCACGAGGAAGATGTCGGAGGCCCCGGTCCGGAGGTCGGACCACGCGGCGTACACCGTGCGACCGGCCGGATTGCCCGCGCTCGCCACCACGAGGTCGAACGAGTGAGCGACGCCGACGGCGGTCTCTTCGCCAGTGCCCGTGCCGACCGCGGGGCCGTCGAGCCGGAGCTCCGTCCCTGCGGAGAGGCACCCTTCGGCGGTGTCGCCGAGCGCGTCGCAGTCGGTGTCGATCCCGTCCCCGCACACGTCGGCCACCGGCACGACCTCGGCGCTGCACACCGCATCGAAGGCCCCGAAGCGGCAGGTCTGGGTGCCGCTGCGGCAGGTCCCGACCCCGCTCGTTCCCGAGGCGCCCGAGTAGCAGGTGCGGGTGAGCGGCCCGCCGCCGCTCGCCTCGTCGATGCTCCCGTTGCAGTTGTCGTCCGCGCCGTTGCACGTCTCGGCCCCCGGCACGACTTCGCCGACGCACGCGCCGCCGAAGACCCCGAGCGTGCACGCCTGCACTCCGCCCCGGCACACACCCACGCCGGCGGACGCGGCGGAGCCCGTGTAGCAGGTGCGGGTGATCCCCTCGTCGATGCGCCCGTCGCAGTCCTGATCGGTGCCGTCGCAGGTCTCGGTCGTCGGAGTCACCTCGCCTGCGCATGCCCCGTACGCGCCACCCGTGCAGAGCTGGGTGCCCGCGCGGCACGCGCCGACCCCGCGGGTCCCCGACGTGCCCGTGTAGCATGCCCGCGGCGCGACCTCGTCGGTGCTGCCGTTGCAGTCGTCGTCGAGGCCGTTGCAGAGCTCGGGTCCGGGCCCGACGCCGCCGGTGCACACGACCGCGCCCGCGACGCAGATCTCGTTGCCCGGGACGCACGCGCCGAGGCCCGAGCCGCACGCTCCGCCCACGTCGACCGCATCGACGTCGGTCCGACCGTCGCAGTCGTCGTCGAGTCCGTTGCAGACCTCGAGGGCGCTCCGGACCTCGCCTGCGCAGGTGAGCCGCCCGGCGGTGCACGCGACGGTGCCCGCGACGCAGAGGCCGACGTCGGAGCCGCAGGACGTGCCGAGGCTGGCGTCGGTCGGGGACTCGTCGGTGCTTCCGTCGCAGTCGTCGTCGAGTCCGTTGCAGACCTCGGCCGCGGGGCCGACGAACTGAACGCACCCGAGCGCGCCCGCGGTGCACGACGTGAACCCCGCGGTGCACGTGCCGACCGCGGGGCGGCAGACCCGTCCGACGTCGAGCGGCGAGTCGTCGGCCGTGCCGTCGCAGTCGTTGTCGATCCCATCGCAGCGCTCGCTCGAGGGCTCGGGCGCCCCGACGCAGACGAGCGCGCCGCCGACGCAGGTGCGCACGCCCGTGGCGGCGCACGCTCCGAGCGCGACGCCGGTCGGGCTCGACGTGCAGGCGCCGCCCGCGTCGGAGGTCGGGCCGTCGACCCGACCGTCGCAGTCGTTGTCCACCCGGTCGCACACCTCGGTGGGGTCCGCGGTGGGGATGCAGGGATACTCGCAGCCGTTCAGCGTGACGCCGTCTCGGTCGCTGAAGCCGGGCTCGCAATCGGTCGATGGGTCGAACCCACACGTGCCGCCGGCGCATCGCGGCGTGACGTGCGGAAAGCTGCACCTTCGGCCGCAACGGCCGCAGTTCGTCACGTCGGTGTCGAGCGCGAAGCCCTCGTCCGCGCGGGTGTCGCAGTCGTTGTCGAGGCCATCGCAGACCTCGGCGCCGGTCGGCGTGCACTCGAACTCGCAGCCGTCGAACTGCACGCCGTTCGTGTCGAGGTACCCGGCGCTGCAGCCCGCCGCGGGGTCGAAGCGGCAGACGCCGGCCTCGCAGGTCGCAGCGTCCACCCGAAAGAACGTGCAGGCCTGGCCGCAGCGGCCGCAGTTCGCGCCGTCCGCGTTCAGGTCGAACGTCTCGTCGGTGCGGCCATCACAGTCGTTGTCGAGCGTGTCGCAGGCCTCGACGCCACCGTTGCTCTGGAAGCAGCGATACTCGCAGCCGTCGGTGTCCGCGAAGGGGCCGGTGGTGTCACCGTCGACGTCGACGTAGCCGCCGAAGCATCCGCGGAACACGCACGCGGCGTCCACGCACTCGGTGAGCGCGCCGGTCCGCTCGCACGACACGTCGCACGCGCCGCAGTGCTGAACGTCCGACGAGAGGTCGAAGGACTCATCGGTTCGCCCGTCGCAATCGTCGTCGACAGCGTTGCATGCTTCCTCGGCCCCTTCCGCGCAGCCGTCGATGGCAGCCCCGGCGTCGGAGGCGGCGGCCGCGTCCGTGGTGCCGCCGTCGCCTGGGCCCGCGTCGTCGTCGAGGGCTGCGTCGCCGCAGTTGGCGATGCAGTAGGGCGCGACCTCGCATCCCGAGGCGAGGGACAGCGTCGCGGCGAGCGCGGGGCCGAGCAGGCCGGTCCCCGCGCGGCGCCCACGGCCGAGGAGCCAGAGGCCAAGCAGCGCGGCGATGAAGACCGCCGGGGAGCCTCGTCGGCCGCTTGCCCCGGCGTCGCAACCGAGCCCGCCGCCGGTGGCGATGACCGAGCGGGCTTGCCCGCCCCCGTCCAGGCCGATGCGGGGGCCGGCGTCGACCGTGAAGTCGCTCGGCAGGAAGCAGTCGCCGAGGCGGCACACGGCACCGCCGGGGCACTGGATCGGTCGGCATGGATCATCGACGCACGCGCCCCGCGAGGGGTCGCAGACCTCGCCTGGCGCGCAGCCCATCGATGCGCACACGTCGTTCACGCAGGCCCCCGAGACGCACGCGTCTCCGGGACCGCATCCCGCTTCGCAACCCGTGGGCGCACACGCGCCGCCGCGGCAGGCTTCGCCGGCCGGGCAGCGCACGCCTGCGCAAGTGCCCACACAGGCGCCGCCGCGGCAGAATTCGGCGTCGCCGCAGGTCACCCCCTCGCACGGATCAGGCACGCAGGCGCCGGCCGCACAGATCTCGGCGTCCGTACAGAGGTAGGGCAGGAAGAGGCAGTTGTTGCCGACGCACGCGCCGTCGGTGCGTCGGCAGACGTTCGGCGCATCGCAGGTGAGCGTGTCGCAGACCGGGACGCAGGTCCCCTGCCGGCACACGGTCCGGGTGCCGTCGGCCTCCGCCGGGCACGTCACGCCGAAGCACAGGTCCTCGACGCAGAAGTGATCGACGCACGTCTCTCCCGGCGCGCATCGCTCACCGAACTCGGTCTCCTCGCACGCGACGCTGCAACGGCCGTCCATGCACACGCCGCCCTCGCAGAGGGCCGGGCCGTCGACGAGCCCGTCGCAGTCGTCGTCGAGGCCGTTGCACACCTCGGTGCCCCCGAGCACGCCCCCGACGCACTGCAGCGCGCCGGCGATGCAGCGAAGGCTCCCCTCCTCGCACACGCCGACGGTCTCTCCGCACACACCGCCTTCGTCCGACGGCGCGTCGTCGATGATCGTGTCGCAGTCGTCGTCGATGCCGTTGCA
>CAIKNO010000282.1 GCA_903828805.1 uncultured Sandaracinus sp.
CCGGCCGCGCGCTCGCGATGGCCACGCCGGAGCCGCAGAGGTTCTTGACCTCGCCCGTCTCGAAACCGCCGGGCGTCGTGAAGCCCGCGTCTCCCCCGAACGGAACCCGGTCCATGCCGCGGCCGCCATCGTGGTGGGCCGCGTGCCCGCCGGCGTCGTCTCGACGACTCGACGTGAGCAGCCGATCGAGCGCGAGCCACCGGAGCTGCTCGTCGTCGTCGAGGGGTACGCCGAGGCGGTCGCGCTTCGACAAGAGCAGTTGATAGTCGAAGACCATCTCGAGGAGGTTCTGCGACGGCATGGGTCATCCTTGCCCCGGACGGGGGCGCGAGCGTGCGAGAGACCTCGGGGTCCTGAGCAACCGCGATGCCAGCGCCCGCGGTCGCACGTTCGACGGACGATCGGCCCGGAAGATCTGTTCCACGGGGGCCTTGCACGATCTGGCACGCCCGGAAGTCGGACAGCCATGTCATGGTCCGTCGCGGTCCGCGCATCGACTGACGGTCGGGCCGCTCCGAGCACCCGCGGTCGCCACGGCCGCCGAGAACCACATGGACCTCTTCGAGCACGACGAGGAACGGCACCGGGCGGGCGCGCCGCTCTCGGACCGGATGCGGCCGCGGCACCTGGTCGACATGGTCGGGCAGGAGCATCTCGTGGGCGAGCGCACGATGCTCCGCCGGGCGATCGCGGAGGACCGCATCCCGTCGATGCTCCTCTGGGGGCCGCCGGGGACGGGAAAGACCACGCTGGCGCGGACGATCGCCTCCGAGACGCGCGCTCAATTCGTGCCGTTCAGCGCCGTGATGGGCGGCGTGCCGGAGCTGCGAAAGGTCCTCGAGGCGGCCGCGGAGCGAAAGCGCCTCTACGGCACGCGCACGATCCTCTTCGTCGACGAGATCCATCGATGGAACAAGGCGCAGCAGGACGCGCTCCTGCCGCACGTCGAGCGCGGCGCGGTGGTGCTCGTGGGCGCGACGACCGAGAACCCGAGCTTCGCGGTGAACGCCGCGCTGCTCTCACGGGCCCGGGTGTTCCGGCTCGAGCCCATCCCCACCGCCGCCCTGGTCTCGTTGCTCGAGCGGGCCCTCGGGGACACGGCCCTCGGCCTCGGGGCGCTCGGCCTGAAGGTCGATCCCGAGGCCCTGACGCTCCTGGCGGAGCTCGCGCAGGGGGACGCCCGACGCGCGCTCGACGTGCTCGACCTCGCGTCGAAGGATGCCCACGCGCGCGGGGTGCCGCTCGATCGGGCGGCCGTCGAGGAGGCGCTCGCGTCGCGCACGCTGCTCTACGACAAGAGCGGCGAGGAGCACTACAACGTCGCGTCGGCGTTCATCAAGTCGATGCGCGGAAGCGACCCCGACGCCGCGATCTACTGGATGATGCGGATGCTCGAGGCGGGCGAAGATCCGCTCTTCGTGATGCGGCGCCTGCTCATCTTCGCGAGCGAGGACGTCGGCAACGCCGACCCACAGGCCGTGCAGATCGCGGTCGCCGCCGACGCGTCGTTGCGGAGGCTGGGGATGCCCGAGGGGATCCATCCCCTGGCGCAGTGCTGCACCTATCTCGCGAGCACCGTGAAGAGCAAGGCGAGCTACGCGGCGTGGGAGCGCGCCAAGGCCGACGTGGCGGCGCACGGTCCGCTGCCGGTCCCCATGTCGCTCCGCAACGCGAGCACGGCCTCGATGAAGGCGTGGGGTTACGGCGAGGGGTATCGCAATCCCCACGCGGAGGGAGGTCATGCGCCCGGCGCGACGTACCTCCCGGAGGCGCTCGTCGGAGCGCGCTACTACGAGCCCACGGAGGCCGGCTTCGAGGCGCGGATCCGGGCGCGTCTGGAGCGGCTGCGCGGGCCGGGCTGAGCGCCCCCCGCGGGCGCGCCGTTCAGCCGTTCGCCTGGAGATGCTTGGTCAACGCGGAGCTGACCGTCGTCAGGTTCGCGGTGATCTGCTTCACCAGGAAGCTCTCGACGGTCTTGGAGATCGAGCCAGCCAGGAAGCTCGGAAGGCCGCGGATCTTCTTCACGTCGATGGAGATGTCGCCCTGGATCTCGAGCCGCGTCCGATCGGCGCCGAGCGCGATGAACGCGTTCTTCCCGCCGCAGGTGACGGCCTCGGTGAACAGGCTGGTGCGGATGTCCCAGGAGACCGACCACGCGGCCTCGTCCCAGGTCGCGTGGTCGTCCCACGACAGCGAGGCGTCGCCGAGCAGCTTCACGAGCGGCGCGGGGATCTCCCCGCCGCCGTGCCAGACGTTGTGCAGGACGGTGCGAAGGCCCTCGTCGGTCCGCGACTTCACCTCGATGGCGCGGACGTTCGGCAGGTGCTCGGTGAACGCCGGAAGCTCGTCCCGGTACGCGCGGAACACCCGCTCGCGCGGAAACGAAAGAACGGAATCGGCCTCGATGCGCACGCGATCCTCCGGAAGACGGCGCGAGGTCTAGCTCAGGCCGAGGCCTCGCGCAGCGTCCGCCGGTGCTGGACCGCGCGGTCGAGCAATCCGCGGAGGGCGGTCTCGATCTCGCTCGCGTCGAGGGACTCGAGCGGGAGCTCGACCATGAGCACGACGTTGCCGAGGCGGTCGTACGCGAACTTCGTCTGGTGCATGTCGCGGTTCATCCGCAGGAGCCACCGCGCGAGCGCGAAGGGGTTGTCGCCCCGGGTCTCGAGGAGGGGCGAGACCGAGGCCATGAACCAGTTCTCGTCGGTGCGGACGAACACCACGAGCTCCCCCTCGGCAGTCCCGTGCACGCAACGGAAGGTCCGATCGTCGCTCCGCTCCGCGTTCCAGCCGAGCGCGCGGAGGTGCCCGTAGACCGTCTCCCTGTCCATCATCGGAGCATCTCGACCCGTGGGGGGCCCCGGTGTCAAGCGCGGCCGCTGCCGCGCGCGGTGTCCGGGCGCTCGGACGAGGCGAGGCCCCTTCGAGCGGCTATCCTCCGGCCCTCATGGTGCGCGCCCTCTGGACCCTCGCCCGCCCGAAGGGCATGGCGCTGATCGCGCTCCTGCCGACCCTCGGGTACTCGTTCGCGTTCTGGGACCATGGCTGCCGGGCGTACTACACGCACGGTCTGCCGCGGCTCGGATTCCTGGCGTGCCTCTGGGCGTTGCCGCACGCGGGCACGATGTGGCTGAACGCGGCGCTCGACCGCGACGAGGGCGAGGTCCTCTTCGGCTCGGCCGTCGCGGTGCCGCGGCGCATCGAGGGGCCGGCGTACGCGAGCTTGCTCGCGCCGACCGTCGTGGCCCTCGCGGTGCACCCGGGGCTCGGTCTCTGCGTGCTCGGATGCGCGGTGCTCGCGGTGCTCTATTCGCATCCCCGCACGGCCTGGAAGGGGCACGCGGTGCTCGGTCCCCTCGCGAACGCCGTGGGCTACGGCGTGCTCTCGCCGCTCGGAGGGTTTCTCTACGCGGGGCTGCCTCCGACCCTCCGGGGCGCGGTGTGCCTCGCGCTCAGCGTCTCGTTCATCCTCGCGGCGTACCTCGCGGCGCAAGCCTTTCAGCAGACGGAAGACCGGGCCCGCGGCTACGCCACGTTCGTGGTGCTGCGCGGGCCGAGAGCGACCCTCGACCTCACGCGGGTCTTGCTGCTCGGTTCGCTGCTGCTCACGTTCTCGCTGGCGGTGCTCGGCTGGTTCCCGCGCGCGGTGCTGGTGTCGGTGCCCGCGTTCGCGGTGGCCGATCGCTGGCTCGTCCGCTGGCGTCGGGAGCCGGGCGGTGGCGATGCGGGATGGGCGCGAGGCTTCTTCGTGCGCCTCGCGGTGGCCGGGCTGCTCTGCCTCGGAGGCGCGTCGCTGACCTATGTCGCGCAGGAACTCCGCGGAGAGCCCCTCGCGGGTCTCGGAACTGCGTCTGGCCAACCCGACGAACCCGCGTGCGGGCCGTCCACGCCGATCGTCGGTGCGCCCACCTCGAAGGCGGCCGGACCGTGAAGCGACGCGGCGCGCGCAGGGTCCGCCGAGCGCGCGCAGGGTCAGCCGAGCGCGCGCAGGGCCTCGGCGAGGCGGGGCAGGGCGTCGCGAACCTCGCGCTCGCTCACCGCGCCGACGCTGAGTCGGAACCAGCCGCCGTCGGTCGCCACTCCGAACGCCTGGAACGGCACGATGCCCATGCCCGCGGCCTCGAGCACGTACCGTCGCACGTCCTCGTTCGTCGAGAGCGTCTTGCCCGAGGGCGTGGTCTTTCCGAACGGCGCGATCCGCACGGTCAGGTAGATGGCGCCTTCGGGCGAGAGCGAGTCCACCGGCAAGCCCGCCGCGGCCATCTGCTGGAAGCCCTGGTGCAGCAGCTCGAGTCGGGTCGTGATGCCGGTGCGGAGCACGCCGAGGTAGGCGTCGATCGCGGAGGTGTCCTCGAGCAGCTTGGCCGTGGCGACCTGCTCGGCGCGGGGCGCCCACGCGCCGACGTGGCCGATGATCGAGCTCATGCGATCGATGACGTCCACCGGGCCGACGGCCCAGCCCACGCGCACGCCGGTCGCGGCGAACGCCTTGCTGATCCCGTCGACGAAGATGGTGTACTTGGCCATCTCCGGCACGAGCGCGGGCGGCGTCACGTGCGAGGTGCCGCGCGCGGTGAGCATCCAGTAGATGTGGTCGTACATCAGGTAGCAGGGGCGCTCCCCGCGGGCCTGGCGGGCCTGGTTCTCCTCGACAATCGCCTCGCAGATCCCGCGCAGCTGGTCGGCCGACATCGCGGTGCCGGTCGGGTTCAGCGGGGAGTTGAGGCAGACGAGCCGCGCGCCGGGAAGCGCGGCGAGCAAGGCCTCCTTCGAGGGGAGGAAGCGCGTCTCTGGACCGCAGTCGAGGATGCGCGCGGTGGCGCCGGTCATGTGCACGTAGTGGTTGTTGTTCCAGCTCGGCACCGGGTAGAGCACCACGTCTCCGGGATCGACCACCGCGCGGTAGATGCCGTAGATGACCGGACGCGCGCCGCCTGCGACGAGGAACGACTCGAGCGGATACCGCAGCCCCAGCTCGCGCTCGTAGAAGCGGGGCAACGCCTCCCGCAGCTCGGGCATGCCGTTGCTCGGGGGGTAGTTCGTCTCGTGGGCCTCGTAGGCGGCGACGATCGCGTTCTGCAGCGCCTCGGGGATCGGGAACTGCTTGGGGTCGAAGTCGCCGACCGTGAGGTTGCAGACCGTGCGGCCGCCCTTCACCAGCGCGCGGATCTCGGCGGCGATCTTCAAGATCTCCGAGCCGACGAGGCCTTCCGCCATGCGGGAGACGCGGGCCGTGTCGGTGGTCTTCGCGTTCGAGGTGAGGTCGACGGTCGTCATGGGCGCGACGGTGACACGAAAGACCCCGCAGCGTCGCGGCTGTCTGCGGGGATTCTCACGGATTCTGCGCGGGTCAGGGGCTGGGCACGGCGCCGGGGGCCGGGGTCGGAGCGGCGGGCTCGGGCGCAGGAGGCGCCTCGGAGGGCGCGGCCATCTGCTGCTCCACGAACGCGGTCATCTCGTCCATCGTGACGTCGCCGTCGCAGTTCAGGTCCTCGGGCGGCTCGCAGCGAGGCGTCGGTGCGAAGGTCTCGGGGGGCGCGGTTCCGTCTGCGTCCGGCGCCTCCTCGTCGAGCTCGCCGGTCTCGCCGCCCGTCGCAGGTCCCCGGCCCATCGGGCTGGCCGGCGGACCCATCAAGACGTTCGCG
>CAIKNO010000283.1 GCA_903828805.1 uncultured Sandaracinus sp.
GCAGCAACTGTGGCGGCACGCGGGCGGGCGCCGCCGCGGCCTCCTGCGCATCGGCGGAGGTGGTCGGCGCGGTCATCGCGCAGCAAGCGAGGATGAGGACCGCGGCGCGCGCGGCGAAGGGGGCGGGGGAGCGCACGGGCCCACTCTGCTGTCAGCGCAACGATTCGTAAAGTTCCGGCCCTTGCGTTCGAGGGGGACTTCTCCCCATCGTTGGCCCCTTGGAGGCGTGATGGAGCATCGAGTGCAGGCAGGGGGAACATCCGAACAGGGGGCCGGTGCGACACCGACCCCGCGCCGTTCCATCGCGGTCGACGACACGCTGATCGAATCGAAGGCGGCGCTCGCGCTCGATGCGACGTGGGCGGCGTCCTCCGCGGGCGGCTCGGTGCCGGCGGCCGCGGCCGCCGCGCCGACCCCGCCGAAGCCCGGCGCGACCACGCTCTCGGTGCTCCCCCGGTTCGAGATGTCGGACGGCGGGGTCCGCCTCCTGCCGTCGAGCGGGCCTCGCTACGAGCGGCTGCGGGCCCTCGGTGAAGGGGGGATGGGCGAGGTCTCCCTCGTCGAGGATCGCGACATCGGCCGCACCGTCGCGGTGAAGCGGCTGCGCGACCCGGAGACGACCGGGCCGGGCCCCCTGGCGCGCTTCGTCGACGAGGTGAAGCTCACCGGTTCGCTCGAGCATCCGAACATCGTGCCGATCCACGACGTCGGGGTGGACGAGCACGGGCAGTACTTCTTCGTGATGAAGTTCGTCGATGGCGAGACGCTCGAGGCCGTCATCGAAAGACTCCGCGCCGGCGACCCCGCGACGATCCGCGCGTGGCCGGTGTCCCGCCGCCTCGAGGTCTTCGAAGGGCTCCTGCGCGCCCTCGAGTACGCCCACGCGCGGAACATCCTCCACCGCGACATCAAGCCTGCGAACATCATGGTGGGCCGCTTCGGCGAGGTCGTGTTGATGGACTGGGGCATCGCCCGACCCATCGGCGCGGCTGAGCTGCCGAGGGAGAGCGCAGAGGAGAACGCGAAGGCCCGACCGAGCCGGGCGAGCGACACGCACCACGGCGCGCTCATCGGCACGCCCCTCTACATGTCGCCCGAACAGGCGTCCGGTCAGACCGACACCCTCGACGCCCGGAGCGACCTGTACACCGCGTCGCTCGTGCTGCACGAACTGCTCGGGCTGCGCGCTCGGCGCGAGGGCCATCCGCACGTGATGGCGATGGTGACGGCGGCCATCACGGAAGACGCTCCCGCGCCGACCGACATGTTCTCGCCACACCCGTCGAATCCCGACGGAATCGCCCCGGAATTCCGGCATTTCCTGCACCGCGGGCTCGCCCTTTCGCCCCAGGAGCGATGGGGCAGCGCCTCGGAGATGCTCGCGGAGCTGGCCGCGATCGCCGAAGGACGCTGCCGCATCCAGTGCCCGATGACACTCACCAAGCGGGGCACGCGCGAGCTCGGCCGCTTCGTCGACCGCCGCCCGGTTCTCGCCGTCTCGTCGATGGCCGCCGTGGCCATCTCGATGACGACGCTGGCGGTCTACGCGCTCCAGCACCTGCTCCTCGGCTGAGGCCCGAGATTCAGGCTCCCTGCGCGGGCGCCCCCACGATCTCGTCGGCGCCGTGTCGCGCGCGGCGTCGGGTACCCGCGCGCACGTGCGCCGTGTGTCGGCGCGCGCCGCTTCGACACATCGCGCCCCGCTCCGTCGCACGTCGGCGCGACTCGCCACCGGGCTGCCCCGCAGCGTGACGCGCTCGTCACACGACAGTCTTATGCGCGGTCTAGAAGGCCGTCGTCCGATCGGGTGGACCCGGGAGAGACGATGCTGGACGACTTCAAGGCGAGCCGCGGTGGGACCGGGCGATGGGGGGCCTCGCTCGTGGCCTCGGCCGTGCTCTACGGTGCGGTCGGTGCCGGCGTCGTGGCCGCCAGCTCGGCCGCGCATCACGCGCTCGTCCAGGACGAGCTGGTGCAGGTGGAATTCGCGCCGCTCCCCGAGGCGGAGCTGCCGCCGCCGCCGCCGCCTCCTCCTCCCCCGGTCGCCACCCCGCGTCCCGAGGCGCCCCCGGCGCGGCTCGGTCGGCCTCGCCCCGAGCTCGCGATGCCCGACGCCATCCCCGAGGCGCGGCCGGCGGAGTCGGACCGCGCGCTGGCCCCGCCACCCGACCCCTTCGCGCCCGAGGCGGAGGGTGACCCGAACGGGACCCTCGACGGGGTGGTCGGCGGCGTGCCGGGCGGTGCGGGCACGGCCGTCGAGGCCGCCGTGGTCCCGCCGCCCGCGCCCGAGCCGACGCGCCCGCGCGGCCCCGTCCGGGTGGTCGAGGGCTCGACCCCGCCGCAGGTCGACCGCGAGGAGCTGGTCCGCAACTTCGACATCCCCGCGGAGGTCCGCAGCGCGGGCCTCGCGCGCATCACCGTCGTGGTCCGGGTCACGGTCGGCGAGGACGGCCGCGTCGGCCGTGTCGAGGTGCTCCGCGGCCACGCGCTCATCCCGGACGACGTCATCGTGCGCGCCGTCGAGCGCAGCCACTTCACGCCCGCCCGGATGTCCGATGGCGCGCCCTACGCGGCCATCCACACGCTGCCGATCACGCTCGCCATCACGCTCTGATCTCCGACCCGTTGCCCCTTCGCCCGTCCACGAGGAACCCATGAACATCAATCTGCTCGAGCTCTGGTCCGAGATGGGACTGCCGGTCCGCGCGGTCGTCGTCGTCCTCACGCTGCAGGCGGTCGCGTGCCTGGCCGTGACGGTCGACCGGCTCCTCCTGCTGACCCGTTCGCAGGGGGTGTCCCGGGCGTTCGCGGCGAAGGCGGCGGGCCTCGTGGAAGCGAACGACTTCCCAGCGCTCTTCGAGGCCTCGAGCCGCGCGGTGGGCAGCCACCTCGCGCTGCTCTTCCACACGTCGCTCAAGGTCTACCTGGAACGCCTCGAGGCCGGGGACGCGCCGGAGCGCGCGGCCGAACTGGCGCGCCGTGCGACCGAGCGGAAGGGCGAGTCCGTGTCGGACGACCTTCACCGGGGGCTCAACGTCCTCGCGTCCACCGGCTCCACGGCGCCCTTCGTCGGGCTGCTGGGGACCGTGCTCGGCATCATCCAGGCCTTCCAGCTGATCGCGGCGAGCGGCTCCGGCGGCATCGGCACCATCGGCGCGTCGATCGGCGA
>CAIKNO010000284.1 GCA_903828805.1 uncultured Sandaracinus sp.
CGGGACGCCGGGTCGCGCTCGGCGTCGTGGCCGTCGCCCAGCGTGCCGAGGTGTCGTCGTTCTCGGCCCGCCGGCTCGAACAACTGGCGACGCAGGCGTCCGCGGGACCCGTGTGGCTCGCCGCCGAGCTGCGTGCCGCGGCCCTCCGGGCGGAGGCCGAGGCGCGCGGCGTCGGCCGCATCGAGCGCTTGCGTCAGGCGACGGGCCGAGAGGTCGTGGTGCTGCCGCGGATGGAGAAGTCCGCCCTGTCGCGAGAGGACCTGGCCCAGATCGGCGAGCGATTCCTCGCGGGCGAGGATGCGCGTGCCGGAGGCGAGACGCATGGATGACGTGCACGTCCGCTTCGCGGCCACCCGCCTCTGCGTCTGCGTCGGACCCGGTGGAGCGGGCAAGACGACGGTCTCGGCCGCCCTCGCCCTCGCCTTGGGGCGGTCCGGCCGGAGGGTGTTCTTGCTGACGGTCGATCCGGCGCGGCGGCTGGCGGATGCGCTCGGCGTCTCTCTTTCGGACGCGGGGGTCGAGGTCCCGCTCCCTCGAGGCGCCACGGGGCGGGTGTTCGCGGCCATGCTCGAGACGCAGACAGGCTGGGACGCGGCGATCGGACGCCTCGCGCCGGACCCTGCGCGTCGACAGGCGATCCTCGACAACCGTGTCTATCAGGCCTTCTCGCGGACGCTCGCGCGCTCGCACGCGTACGTCGCGATGGAACGACTGCACGAGGCCTTGGAGGCCCGCGACGAGGCGGGCCAACCGCGGTGGGATCTGGTGGTCCTCGACACACCGCCGATGATGAATGCCCTCGAGATCCTCGATGCGCCGGCCGTGCTCGGGCGCTTCGTCGAGGCCCGCGTCGTGTCCGCGTGGATCGGACGAGGGGCGTCGTGGCAACCCGGGGCACGCGCGGCCCGGACGGTCCTGTCGATGGTCATGGGAGCGGGGCTCGCAGGAGAATTGGCGGGCTTTCTCGAGGCCTTCGCCCCCCTGCGAGAGGGGTTCGCGGGCCGGAGCGCCGCGGTGCGCGCGGCGCTCGACGCCCCGAGCACGACGTACGTGCTGGTGACCGGACACGCGGAGGCCCAGCTCGGTGACGCCCTCCATCTGAGGGACGAACTCGCCCGGCGGGGCCGGCACGTGGCCGGCCTGGTGCTCAACCGTGCGATGCCGGCGCCGTCGCGCCTGGACCCCGACGATGGGTGGGATGCGGGGGCTGCCCGCGCCTGGCTCGCGACGGCCTGTGAGGACGCGGACGAAGCGGACGCGCTGCTGGCGCTGCTGGAGGCCCGCCGAGCGCGCGTCGCCGAGGAGCGAGTCGCCGTGAGGCAGGCCGTCGAACGCCTCGGTCCGTCGTGCCCGTGGGTCGTGTGCCTGCCTTCGGAGGCCGAGGGGCCGGCCTCGCCAGGCGCGCTCCTCGCCCTCTTCGAGCGCGCTCGCCGCCCCTGAATCCCGCCTCGAGAGGGCCTCGCTCCGGCCTTCGAGGGTGCACCTCGCCGCGCTCTCGTGAGCCGCGAACGGCCCGCGCCTCGTGCCGCACGGCCCACGGGGTGGGGCGTAGCCGTGACGGTTCCGCGGTGATGGTGCCGACGCACGGTCGAGGCCGTACGGTCGAGGCCGTACGGTCGAGGCCGCACGGTCGAGCCCGTACGGTCGAGGCCGTACGGTCGAGCCCGTACGGTCGAGCCAGTACGGTCGAGCCCGTACGGTCGAGGCCTCGATGGTGCGGCGATCACTCTCCGACGACGTCGGCCTTCTGCTCCTCGAGGAGGCTCAGCGCGATCGCCAGCGCGCGTCGCGTTCGATCGAGCAGCTCGGCATCCCGGTCGATCTTGCCCTGGGCGCGGCCGAGGGAAGCC
>CAIKNO010000285.1 GCA_903828805.1 uncultured Sandaracinus sp.
CGTGTCTCTGGATCGAGGCGTGTCTCTGGATCGAGGCGTGTCTCTGGATCGAGGCGTGTCTCTGGATCGAGGCGTGTCTCTGGATCGAGGCACTTCGAGGGGCGTGCTGCCCGCGACCGTCGGACTGCGACGCTCGAGACTCGGGGCCCTCGCCTGCTGGATGGCGGTCGTCGTGGGCGTGGGCGGCTGCGGCGTGTCGCCGCCACGGTCGGCTCGTCCTGAGCCGACCGAGTGGGCAGGCCCGCTCGAGGACGTGGTTCCCGCGGATGCTTTCGCGCTCGTCCTCGTTCGCCCCGCCGAACTCCAGGCGCAACCGCCGCTTCGGGCCGTGATGTCGGCCCTGCTCCCGGATGCTGCGCTCGAGCGATACCGCGTCCATACGGGCATCGACATTCGAACGCTCTCGGCCGTCGTGTGGGCCGACACGCCCGACGGCTCCATGTGGCTCGTTCGAGGTTCCTTTTCGGCACCACTCGCGGTGGCCGAGATGGGCATGCGCATGCTGCCGTTGGAGGCTGCATCCGAGTCGCCCTTCGTGCGCCGCGCAGGTCATTACCAGGGCGCGCGCCGGGACCTCGTGGCCGCCGCGTCGAGCACCCTTCTCGCTGTCACCGGAACGCCCTCGCTGACGTCCTGGATTCTCCGCAGGATCGAAGCCTCCGCGGCCCGCTCCGCGTCGGATGCGACACCGGCCAGCGGCGGTTCGCCGGCGCTCGAGGCGACGGCCCCCACGGGCGCGATGGCGGCGTCATCACTCCTCGGCGCTCACCCCGCGGCCGTGCAAGTGCTGTTTCCTCGGCCTCTCGCCCTTCCCACAGAGACACCCGTGGGCGCGCTTCTCGCGGGGGAGCGCGCGATGCTGGTGGCCGTGACGGCCGCGGGCCCGGCCTGTCTCCGGCTCGAAGTCGAACTCCGAGGCTCGTTTCCGCCCGGGGCCTCGGCGAACTTCAGGCGGCTGATCACCTCGCTCGCCGCGACGGATCTCGGGACGGCGTTGGGATTGTCGGATGCGCTCGAGAGCCTGTCGGTCCAGGCGAGCGAGACGACCGTCGTCCTGCAGGTGGACCTCGTCGTCGCCCGTCTGCTCGAAGGCCTGAGGATGGTCTTCGAACTGGAGATCGAAGAGCTCGCGGAACTCGGGGGCGACGCCACGATCGAAGCGGGCGGGCGCTGATCAGGGTCGTCGGTCTCTGGAGGCGCCCGCCTCTGGTTCCGCACACGCTCAGCCGAGGTCGAGGGTCATCCCGAAGGCCACGTAGGGGTTCCCGACCCGTAGCGTCAGCGAGACGACGTCGTTGAGGTGGAGCGAGCCTCCCACCGCGCCGATGACCCACGCGCCCTTCCATTCGGTGTAGTCGACGGACCCCTGATAGAAGAGCGACGGCGGCAGGAAGACTTGGAGGCCGAGCTCCGCGAACGCGCTCCATTGGTTCGAGAAATAGAACTCCCAGTGGAGTGTCACCGGGAGCCCCATCGCGAAGCGGTACTCGCGCGCAGCGCAGGGACCCGTGGGCCCGACCCCGTAGCAGCCGTTGTCCTGGACCAAGTAGAAGTCGCCGCCGAAGTTCAAGTACACGGCGTTGTCGAGGGAGGGAACAAATCCGTTGTGAAGCAACGGAATTCCGAACCGCGCGCCGCCGCCGGGGCCGAAGCCATACCAGCTCAGGGACCCATGGACATCGAGCTGAAAAGGTCGCCGACCCTGGAAGGCTCGGTTGATCCGGTGGTCGGCGTGGGCGCCCGACGATGCGAGCAGCGTGAAGAGCAGCGCCAGGCTGGCGACAAGGGTGCGACGGGCAGTCATCTCGTCCGGTCCTCCATGGGCTCGCGACCATAGGCGCTCCGAAGGTCTGCGGCCACATCGTGACGAATCCTCGTCGCCGCGCGAAACACCGTCGGGGGTGCGTCGATGAGGCGGGCTCGAGGACACACCCCATGAACACCCCGACCGAGATCCATCGCGCCCGGGCGATCCGGGCCCGCTTCGATGCGCTCCGAGCCCAGACCGTCGAGCAAGAAGCCGAGCTGGCGTCCCTGCGGAATGCGCTCCGCGCAGAGCCGGAACCGCCCGCCGCAGAGGCCTCGGGTCGAACGTCCGTGCGGTCTGCCCACCCGAGTCCGATCTGGGCCCTTCGCGCCTGAGTCCATCACGCCAACCCGAGGAGAATCACCATGCCCGATGTCAGCGTCGTCACGACTGCCCCGCCCTGGGACCCCACCCCGCTCCGTGCCGCGAGCCTCACGCCCGAGGTCATCCTGGCGATGATGGAGCGTCGTCTCCAAGACATGGACCGCCAGATCGTGGAGTGCTCTCAGACCATCGAGAACAGTACCCGACGGGCCGATGAAGTGGCTGGCACGCTCGCGGACAGGCGGGCGCTCCAGCAGGATCTCGAGCGCATCCCGCTCGATGACGACGGGCGCTTCGACTGGGGCCGCGTGCCGACGGGTGTCGACGGTCCTGCCCTTCGAAGCCGACTCGAGACGCTGGGCCTCGGGGATACGCCCGGCGCCGTCCAGGCGTCGATCGATGGACTGAACGAGTCCCTGCGTCGCGTGAACTCGGGGAACGAGATGCTGATGGTCCAGCTCCAGTCCGCGATGCAGGAGCGGACCTCGGTCATCCAGATGGGCAGCAACATGCTGAAATCCCTTCACGAGGGAACGAGCGCCATCGTGGGGAACCTGCGATGAGCACCGAACTCGCCAGCCTGTTCGAGGATGCCCGTCGCGGGCCGCTCGCGATGCTCGCCGAGTTTCCATCGGACGAGTGCCTCGCGGTCCGACGGCACGCCCAGCGGGAGGAGGCGCGCGGCGCGTTTGCATCGGCACTCGATGCGTATCGGGTCGCGCTCCTGCTCGAGCCCACCGAGCCCTCCGCGTGGTCGGGGGCCGCCCGTTGCTTGCGCCATTCCGGGGATGGAGTGGGCGCCGCGCTCCTCGAGCGCACCGCGGCGGTCTTGAGGGAGCGGGCTCGATGAGCTGGCTGCCTTCGTTCGAGACGATGGTCGTGCCGCGGCCGCTCCACGGGGCGTTCGAGGATTGCGGCACGGGCCTGGTGGTCGATGCCGAAGCGCACGAGGATGGCCAAGAGGCCCTCGAGCGTGGGACCTCCGTGCACGCCCCACCGACGGTCCCATCGCCGGGTCCTGCCTCGTCGCGCGGTGCGCCCGAGATCCGCAGGAGCGAGCGTGCGCTTGCCGACGCGTCCGCAGCCGAGTCCGCAGCGCGTCGCCTGTCGGCTCTGGGGGATCCCCTCGCACTCCTTCGAATGCTTCAGTCCCGTCTTCGGGACGTGCAGCTTGGTCAGCGCGAAGAGGACGTGCGCTCCGCGGGGAGCCGCGCCGACGTCCACTCCGCGGCGCGGGCATCGCAGCTGGCGCGCGCGGAGGACGCGGAGCGCGATCGGGCGCAGAGCGATGAGCTGGGCGAGGTCTTCAAGTACATCGGAGTGGGGCTGGCCCTGGTGGCCGGCGCGGTCTCCGCGGCGTTCACCGGCGGCGTCGGACTCGTGGCGGCCGTGGGCCTCGCGGTCGCGGTGCTCGGCCCGATCGTCTGTGACGTCCTCCGGGACGAGCGCGTCATCGATGGGCAGGCCGCCTTGTGGGCGAGTGTGACCTGTGCGGCGGTCGGGGCCGCCCTCTCGTTCGGGGCTGGCGCCGTGGGCGGTGCGACGGCTGCGGCCTCGGCGGTCGCCCAGACCGTGACGCAGGTGTCGAACGTGGCGGTCGCCGCCGCGAAGGTCGCTCAGGGCGGATGCCAGATCGCCTCCGGTGTCTTCACGGGCGAGCACATGCATCGGCTCGCCGATGCGAACGACGCGGGGCAGCGTGTGCAGCAGAGCCTCGCCGCGCTCGACGAGTCGGCGGACTCCATCCGCGCATTGACGGAGCAGTTCGGCCGTGTGGCGCGGCGCATGCGCGAGGTGTCCGAGGTCGAGGCGGAGGGCCGCCGCGCGGCGGCGTCGTTCCGCGCTTGAGGTCAGGGCGTAGGGCGAATCGACGAGAAAGGAGTCGGAGGATGACGACGATCGTGACGGGGAGTGGGCGGTGTTCGATGTCCGAGGGGATGGACGAGGGGCTGCTTCGGCCGGGGTTCTTCACCGACCCGGCCATGCAGCTGTGTGCCGAGGTGGCGGAGCGCTTGGACGAGCACGCCGAGGCCTCGCGGTTGGCGACGAGGGGCGCCCAGGAGACGCAGGCGAGGGCCGGCGCCCGTGAGGTGCAGGACCTCCATCGAAGCGCGGACATGGCGATGTGGGCGGGCATCGTCCAGGGCGCGACCACGGCGGCGAGCGGCGTGTTGCAGGCCTGCACGAGCCCGTCGTCCGCCGGGGGAGCTGAAGGAAGCGGGGCTTCAGGGGGTTCCGTTGGAGACCCGGGGGGGACCGTCGCTTTGGGGGTGCTGAACGGAGGCGGGTCGGCCGCTGCCGGGCTGCTCGGCGCCGAGTCGAAGCATGCGCAGGCCGACTCCGCGTCCGCACGGACGACGGCCGACCGTGCACGGGGCCGGGCGGACGAGCAGCGGGAGGATGCGCAACGTGCGACCCGTTCGGCGGAGCGGGCCATCGAGCACGCGGGTCAGATCCTGCAGGCGCACCGGCAAGCGGAGCAGGCCGCGCTCCGGGCCTGAGGCTTGCGGATCAGGGCTGCCTTCGGCAGGGTGGCGAGCATGAGTTCCGACACGCTCGCCTACGATGACAAGGGCCTCGTGACCGTCGTGGTGCAGGATCGCCTGACCGGCGAGGTTCGCATGGTGGCCCACGCCGACGCCGCGGCGGTGAACCAGACCATCGCCTCGGGGCAGGGGTGGTTCTGGTCGCGAAAGCGTCAGTCCCCCTGGAAGAAGGGAGAAAGCAGCGGGCACGTCCTCGAGGTGCACGAGGTCTGGACCGACTGCGACCGGGACGCGGTCGTGTATCTGGTCGATCCGCACGGACCGACCTGCCACACGGGCACCGAATCCTGTTTTTCCGCGCCTCTCCTCGGGGGGGCTCAAGAAGCGGGTGCGCGCGCGCTGCCGTTCTTGTTCCGGCTCGAGGAGTCGCTCGCGCGGCGTGCGACGGCGGACGCAGGACGCAGCTACACGCGCTCTCTCCTCGATGGCGGCGCGTCGAAGATCGGAGCCAAGCTCCGCGAGGAGGCGGACGAGATGGCACGCGCGCTCGATTCCGAGAGCGATGCGCGGGTGACAAGCGAGGCCGCCGACCTCGTCTATCACGCCCTCGTCGGGCTCTTGGCGCGCAAGATCCCGCTGCGCTCGCTCGTCCTGGAACTCGCCCGTCGGTTCGGGACCTCTGGGCACGCGGAGAAGGCGGCGCGCACGACGGGTGGTTGACGCTCGGCGTGGGCTCAGCCCGACACGAAGCGGCCGTCGGGCCGCCGGGTGAATCGCGTGGGACCTGCGATGATCTGCGCGCGCTCGGGGTGCTCGGGATCCCCTGGAAGCGCGAGCACCCAGCGCCCCTCGAGGTCCTTGAACACCGGCCGGATGACGGGGGGGGGACGCCGTCGGGCGTCGTCGCACGCCTCGTCCACGCTACGAAAAGCGGACAGCGCTTCGAGGGTTCGAAGCGTCGGCGGCGGCAGCTCGAGGCGCCCGTCGAGATGGGCTGCGACGGCGTGCCGTGGCGTGACCCAGGCCCCCGCGACCGTCTCGCCCGCGTCGTGGCTCGCGACCATTCCGTCCGGGGCGCGTGCCAAGAAGAAGCGAGCGTCGAACCGCCGCTTCTCGACCGCAGGCGTGATCCATCGGGCGTAAGGGACGAGGGCGGCCGCATCGAGCACGGCGCGCGCGTCCCGCATGGCCACGAGGAACGGAGTCCCGCTCAGCAGCGCTCGGCGAAGCGCGGGGAGGGAGACCCCCGGGCCCGTCGCGCCGAGCAACACACCCGATTCCTCGAATGTCTCGCGGATGGCTGCGACATGCAGCGCCATCGCGACCGCGGGATCGAGGTCCCCCCCGAGATGCGTCGCCGCAGAGGCCAGGGTCAGCCCGTCGACGTGTTCGAGCAGTTCCGGTGACGCATCCGAGTCGTCCAGCTTTCCGCCCGGGAAGACGTGCGCGCCTGCCATGAAGGCTGCGCCGGGGGTCCGGCGCACCAGGAACACTTCGAACGCAGAGCCCACGTCGCGCAGCAACACGACGGTCGCGGCCGGCCGGGGCGGAGGTCCGTCCCGACGCGGGTCGATGTCCAGCGTCCGAACGACAGCCGGCCTGTCGTCGTCGGTCATTCGCCGGTGAGCACCCGAGTCGTCGGCACTCCGATGGCCGAGGCGAGCCTCGAGAGGGTCTCGAGCGAGGGCGTGTGCCGACCGGCCTCCACCCGCGCGATGTTCGGACGGTGGATGCCCGTCCGTCGCGCGAGCTCGGCTTGGGTCAGGCCCGCCGCGAGGCGCAGCGCGCGGATGCGCGACCCCAGGCGTTGCCCGTCGACCTCGCTCATGTCGCCGGCCTCGGGCGCCGGGGTCGTTCCGGCGCTCGAATGTCGGCTCCGAACCAGGAACTCGTCGCTCCCGAGCTCGAACCGGGCGCCGCTCGACAGTTCGATCGTGGCGTGGAGAGCGTCGTCGGCGAGCGTGATCGACATCACCTCGGACAGGTCGTCCGACGGGTGCACGGGCCGAGGGGCGAGGAACGCGGTGCCGTCGGCGAGGATGGCGAGCAGTTCACCGCCTCGCGGCGAGACCGTGAGGTACTCGAAGCGCCGCGCCTGAAGGGACCCGGCACGGCGCGCGAGCACGGTCGCGACCCGCGACACGTCCGCGGCGGTCCGCGCGACGAGCCCTGCGCACAGGTCATCGACGAGCTCGTCGATCGACGACATCCCCGTCTCGGCGGCCATCATCACGGCCGGCACGGCACCCAGCGCACGGGCCAGTCCCAGGTGAGCGAGCAACTCGTCTTCGTCGTACCCGCTGGACATCGCATCGATGACGATGGGCGCGTGCTTTCCGAGACGCTCCGGAAGCTGGTCCGGAGTGGCGGCGGTGACGGTCATGCCGAGGCCCTCGAGGGCTGGTCGCCACGCGGACACGAAGGAGTCACGATCGGTGAACAGCAGAACGCTCGCCGCCATCGCAGGTCTTTCTGGCTCGTAGATCCGGGTGGGCCTGGCTCATCCCCGGCCGGTCGCGAGACCGATGGGCATCGAAGCCGCGTTCCGCGTCGCGAGGTCGCGGGGAGCGACGACGCGCGGCACGTGGCGTGGGGAGGGCCGTCTCATGGAAGGGACCCGATGGAGCCACGAACCGCGCGCTTCTGCAAGCCACTCCTCGCGGGTCGCGCTGCGCGCTCGCCCACGACCTCTTCGACCTCGATCACGGCGCGCGCGGGACGACGTCGTTCTCTCGACTCGGCGAGCCGCGCGAGGCCAGCCATCGCAGCGACGACGGCGATCAGGAAGGCCGACCACCCCGGCCAGCCGAGGGCGCGACGGAGGGGAATGCCGAAAAGCCCGAAGGCGAACTCCAGGTGCGCGCAGTACACGAGCAGCGAGTGGCGCCCGAGCAGCGCCAGCACGTCGAGCGGCCGGGCGGCGCGCGGTCCGAGCCACGCGACGGCACCGAACGCGGAGGCCATCATCGATGCGTTGAACGTCAACCGGAAGGCCCGGTGCAGCCATGGCAGCTGCGTGAGCGTGCCCTGCACGACGGGGGAGGGCTCCCAGACCACGATGCCCACGAGGAACGCCGCGACCGCGAGGCGTCCCGGCCGCGACAGGTGGGGCATGTCCCAGCGCTGCCTCGAGGACGCGGGGCGGGCCTTGAGGGCCAGCGCGAACGATGCCCCGAGCAGCGTGTAGCCGAGCCACGGGAACAGCGGGAAGCCCGCCGCCGCCACGCCCGTCCCCGGGCTGGGCCGGGCGATCCAGTCGGCGATCCCGGCGGGAAGCCACGCGTGCACTGGCCCCGGCGCGAAGAATGCGAGCACCGCCACGCCGAAGGCGGTGGCCCCCATGCCTGCCGAGCGTGCCATCGATGCCGGGCGTGCGGTCGTGCCGAGGACGAGCGCCGTGACGGTGAGGGCGGCCCCGATCCCTTGCAGCACGTCGAGCCTCGGCAGAAGTGAGGCGCCCAGCCGGGTGGTCTCCGGCAATCCGCGCGCCGCGACGACCGCGAGCGACGTCCCCAAGGCCAGCCAGGCCAGCCGCTCGAACCGGTGCCCCGTCCGCTCCCGGGCGGCGAGGGCGAACGCACCGAGGGCGCCGCCCGTCGCGGCCGCCACGGGCATGTTGCGCAGCTGGAGCACGGCGCCGTGGTCCACGCACCACGCCCACAAGTTGAGCGCGTAGCCGCCGAGCATGACGCGGAGGGCGCGGCGGAGCGTGCCGCCCAGCCACGGCCCGCCCGTCGTCGTCGGCGCACTCCACGCGACCGACACGCCGGCGAGGAACAGAAATGCGGGCGCCGCGAGGCCTCCGACCACCCGGCTCACGCGGAGTCCGACGCCCTCGCGAACGGCCGGCGCGATCCACGCGTCGGCGGCGTGCCACTGGATCATGGCGAGCACCGCGATGCCTCGGACCGCGTCGATCGCGTGCAGGCGTCCGGTGTCGCGGCGCGGGGATGACTTGGGGCTGAAATCGACTTGGGATCCGTCCATGACGCGGCGGTGGTTGGGCGGCGGCTCTCGTTGACACCCGGAGGGGGCTCTGCTACCCCCGGCTCCCTTGCGCGGGACCCGCTCGGACCCCGGTTCGCGGCGCCATTTAGTGACAGAGGAGGCGGGTGGTGTTCAAGTCGATCTGCATCTTCCCCGGTCACGCCAACCCGACGCTCGCGGCCTCCATCGCCGAGTACCTGGGAATCCCGCTCGGCCGGCTGAAGATCTCGAACTTCTCCGACGGCGAAGTCTTCACCGAGATCCAGGAGAACGTGCGGGGTGTCGACGTCTACGTCGTGCAGCCCACCTGCGCTCCGGTGAACGACAACTTGATGGAGCTGCTCGTCACGGTCGATGCGCTGAAGCGGGCGAGCGCCGGTTCGATCACGGCCGTGATCCCTTACTACGGTTACGGGCGGCAGGACCGCAAGGTCGCCCCGCGCACGCCGATCACCGCGAAGCTGGTCGCGGACCTGCTGACCTCTGCGGGGGTGTCGCGCGTCGTGTCGATGGACCTGCACGCGGGGCAGATCCAGGGCTTTTTCAACGTGCCCTTCGACCACCTCTTCTCGATGCCCGTCTTCCTCGAGTACCTCCGTCCCCGGCTCGCCGAGGGCTCGGTGTTCGTGTCGCCGGACGCTGGCGGCGTGGAGCGCGCCCGCGCGTACGCGAAGCGGCTCAAGGGCGAGCTGGCGATCATCGACAAGCGTCGGGCGCGGGCGAACGTGAGCGAGGTCATGAACATCGTCGGCGACGTCGAGGGGCGCGATTGCGTCATCGTCGACGACATGATCGACACGGCGGGCACGCTGACGAACGCCGCCGCTGCCCTCAAGGAACGCGGGGCACGGCGGGTCATCGCGGCCGCCACGCATCCCGTGCTCTCCGGCCCGGCGGTGCAACGCATCGTGGAGTCGTGTCTCGAGGAGGTGGTCGTCACCGACACCATCCCCCTTCGTGACGAAGCCCGCAGCACGGGCAAGTTCACCCAACTCTCGGTCGCCCGTCTCCTCGGCGAGGCGATCAAGCGCATCCACAACAGCGACTCGGTGAGTTCGCTGTTCGTGTGATGGAATTCGTGACGCAGGAGAAGGTTCGAGATGGATACGCAGACGCTGAAGGCTGAGGTCCGCACTCTGAGCGGAAAGGGGCCGGCGCGTCAGCTCCGCTTCAAGGGGCTGATTCCGGCGGTGTTCTACGGGCCCGGGAAGACCGCGACCAACCTCGCGGTGAATCCGGAGGCGCTCAAGAAGGCGCTGAGCGGCGCGTGTGGTCGCAACCAGGTGATCGAGCTCGACATCGCCGGGGTGAGCGAGCTCGCCATCGTGCGCGATCTGGCGGTCAACCCGCTGAGCCGTGAGCCGCTGCACGTCGACTTCTACGCGGTGTCGCGCGATCGCACCGTGCGGACGACCGTTCCCTTCGCCGCCAAGGGGCGCGCGGTGGGTGTCCAGAAGGGTGGCCGGCTTCGCGTGGTGTACCGCGAGCTTCCGGTGATCGGCGCGCCGGACAAGATCCCGGCCAACATCGAGATCGACGTCACGAACCTCGACACCGCGCAGGCGATCCGCGTGAAGGACGTGGCGCTGCTCGACGGCGTTCGCGTCGACTTCCCCGAGGAGCGCATCGTCATCTCGATCGAGGCGAAGGAGCGCGAGGTCGTCGACGAGGAGGGCGCGGCGGGTGCGGCGCCGGGGGCTCCGGCCGGCAAGGGTGCGCCGGGCAAGGGTGCGCCGGCCGCGAAGGCAGCGCCCGCAGCCAAGGCGGCTGCGCCTGCCAAGGCCGCGGCGCCCGCGAAGAAGAAGTGAGCGCGTTCGCGCGCTGAACCGCTCCTCGAAGTGCTCCGCCGATGTGGCTGATCGTCGGGCTCGGAAACCCCGGGCCTCGGTACCGAGACAACCGGCACAACGTCGGTTTCAAGGTGGTCGACTTGCTCGCCCAGAAGGCGTCGGCGGGGTCCTTCAAGGAAAAGTTCAAGGGAGAGTGGGCGCGCGGCGTGCTCTCGGGCACCGACGTGGTGCTGCTCCGACCTGCGACCTTCATGAACCTCTCCGGAGAGTCCGTGCAGGCCGCGATGGCGTTCTTCAAGGTTCCGCTCGAGCGCGTCCTCGTGGTGCACGACGAACTCGACCTGCCGTTCCGGGAGGTGCGGGTGAAGGTCGGCGGAGGCGCCGCCGGTCACAACGGCCTCAAGTCGATCATCGGGTCGTGCGGAGGCGCCGACTTCGTGCGGGTGAGGGTGGGCATCGGTCGACCTCCCCGGGGCGCGACCGAGGGCTGGGTGCTCGGCGACTTCGACATGATGGAGAGCGCGGAGCTCGCGGGTGTGCTACAAGGCGCCGCCCTGGCGGTCGAAGCGGTCGTTCAGGGAGGGCCGTCCGCGGCCCAGAACAAGATCAACGTGAAGCCCGCCGCGAGGTGAGCCTCACCGAGAGCGCGTGTCGGTGCATGGTGCATCGGGGCGCGTTTTCCTCGCTCCGGGCGATTCCGTTCCGGGGCCAAGGTCCGAGAGGAAGACAATCGAATGCAGCAGACCGTCAGCGCCGCCAACAAGCGGCACGCGCGCGAGTACGAGCTCGTCTACATCCTTCAGCCGAACGTCGATCCCGACGAGGCGGACCGGGTCGCGACCCGGATCCAGGACGTGGTCGCCAAGCTCGGCGGCAAGATCACCAAGGTGGACGCCTGGGGTCGCCGCCGCCTCGCTTATCCCATCAAGAAGCACACCCGCGGCATCTTCGTGTACGTCCGCGTCGTCGGCTTCAACGACCTCGTGGCCGAGCTCGAGCGCAACCTGCGCAACGCGGACTCGGTGATGCGCTTCCAGACCGTCCGTCGTGAAGGCGAGTTCGATCTCGCCGCGCTGACCGTGGATCCGGAGGAGGCGAAGTTCACGCGGATCGAGTCGGCCCCGGCCGACGAGGAGCCGGAGCCTTCGTTCGAGGAGCGCCTCGGCCTCACCGCACGGCCGTCGCGCGAGCGCGACGACGACATGATGGGCGACATGGACGACGACGACATGGGCGATCTTCCGCCCGAGGTTCGCAACGATCCGGTCCTCTGAGACATCCACGACATCCGAGCCAAGGACGACGATCATGAAGTTCCATGCACGGCCGGTCGATGACGATCGGCGCAACCGAGACAGCTCCTCTGGCAGCCAGAGCTCGCCGCCCCCCGGCGGTCGCGGCGGTGGCGGAGACGACCCGCTTGGGCTGCGTCGCCGCAGCGGGCGCAAGCGCGCGCCCTCGTTCACTGCCGATCCGACCTTCCAGTTCGACTACAAGGACCCGCAGACGCTCCGTCACTTCGTGACCGAGCGTGGCAAGATCGTGCCGCGCCGCATCAGCGGGCTGTCGGCCAAGCAGCAGCGGCAGCTCACGCAGGCGATCAACCTCGCCCGCAAGGTCGCCCTGCTCCCGTACACCGGAGTGAAGTGAGCCATGGCGACGTACATCCAGGTCATCCTGAAGGACGACGTCGAGAACCTCGGCAAGAGTGGTGAGTTGGTTCGCGTTCGCCCCGGCTACGCGCGCAACTTCCTCCTTCCCCGTGGTCTCGCCGGCGCGGCCACCCGCGCGAACATCGCGCAGGTGGAGCACGAAAAGGCGGTCGCGCTTGCGCGCTCCGCGAAGCTTCGCACCGATGCCGAGGCGGTCTCCAAGCGCCTGTCGGCCGTGACGCTCTCCATCCCGATGCAGGTCGGCGAGGGCGATCGCGTGTTCGGCTCGATCGGCTCGAAGGACATCGTCGAGGCCCTCGAGAAGAAGGGCCACACGGTCGACCGCAAGAAGGTCGTGCTGCCCGACGCCATCAAGACGCTCGGCGACCACAACGTCACGATCAAGCTCGGCCAGGATGTGACCGCGACCGTCAAGGTCTCGGTCGTCAAGGCCGGCTGAGCTTCGTCCGACACCGTCGATGCGCTCCGTGCCTTGGGTGCGGGGCGCGTCGTCGTTTTCAGGGCGCGCGGTTGTTTTCAGGGCGCGCGGTTGTTTTCAGGGCGCGCGGTCGTTTTCAGGGCGCGTCGTTGGTTTCTTTCGGGGCGGGTGGGCGGCGGAAGCGGCCCCCCGCTTCTGATGTTTCTGGCATCCTCGCCGGCAGGACACAGCGATGTTCGGAGAGTCTGATATCGGAGGGCGAGCGGCGTCGACGGGCCGCGTGCCGCCTCACTCGCTCGAGGCGGAGCGGGCGGTGCTCGGCGGGGTGCTGCTGGAGAACAGCGCGCTCAACGTCGTCACGCAGCTGCTCGACACCGAGGACTTCTACAGCCGCGCGAACGGGCTGGCGTTCGAGGGGATGTGCGAGCTGTTCCGTCGCGGGCAGCCGGTCGACACGATCACGCTGCGCGCGTGGCTCGTCGATCGCGGCCACCTGCAGAAGGCCGGCGGCGACGAGCACCTGCTCTCGCTGACCAACGCCATCCCGTCGGTCACGAACATCGAGCACCACGCCGAGATCGTCCGGGAGAAGGCGACGATCCGACGGCTGATCTCGAATTGCCACGAGATCGCGGCCCAGGGGTACGGCGACTACGGCAACCCGGACGAGTACCTCGACCAGGCGGAGAAGCGGATCTTCGACGTCGGCAAGGAGCGCGGCGGCGCGCCCTACGAGCACATCAACGACCTCGTGATGCGCACGTTCGCGGAGGTGCAGGAGGCCGCCGGTCGCAAGGAGGCACTCACGGGCCTGCCGACCGGGCTCACGAAGCTCGACGAGATGACCGCCGGGTTGAAGAGCGGCGAGCTCATCATCATCGCGGGCCGCCCCGGCATGGGCAAGACGGCCTTCGCGCTGAACGTGGCGATCAGCGCCTGTCAGGCGCGGGAGAAGAAGCCCGTGCTGGTGTTCTCGCTCGAGATGAGAAAGGAAGAGCTCGCGCGCCGCCTGCTCTGCAGCGAGGCGAAGGTCGATGGCGGGCGCATGCGAACGGGCATGCTCAGCCGGGAGGACTGGGCGCGCCTCGCGGCGACGGCCGGACCGCTGACGGGGATGCCGCTCTACATCGACGACACATCGGCGATCACGCTGATGCAGCTCCGCGGAAAGGCGCGGCGTCTGCAGGCCGAGCACGGGCTTGGCATGATCGTCATCGACTATTTGCAGCTGATGCGTTCGGGCGTGAAGACCGACAACCGCGAGCAGGAGATCAGCGAGATCAGCCGCTCGCTCAAGGCGCTGTCGAAGGACATGAAGGTCCCTGTCATTGCGCTCTCGCAGCTGAACCGCGGCGTCGAGACCCGCCCCGGCAAGGACAAGCGTCCGCAGCTCGCGGATCTCCGCGAGTCCGGCGCCATCGAGCAGGACGCGGACGTCATCATGTTCGTGTACCGCCCGGAGGTGTACGCGAAGGACGAGGAGCGGGCGCAGCTGCGCGGCCTCGCGGAGGTCATCGTCGGCAAGCAGCGTGCGGGTCCGACCGGGATCGTGCGCTGCCGCTTCTTCCACGAGTTCACCCGCTTCGAGAACCTCGCGGAGGGCGAGTTCGAGGACTACGCCTCGGGCGGCGACGAGTGACGAAACTTCTCTTGGGCGCGGGTCCGTGCGTATTCTCGACGGCTCGCATCCTGGGAGGTTCGATGGCTCGCTCGACGGCGGTGTGGGGAGTTCTCTTGTCCGTGGTGGTCGTGGGCTCGACGGCCTTGATGCCAGGCCGCGCGCACGCAGGCGGGTTCGAGTTCTCCGGACCGGGAACCCGCGGGCTCGGCCGCGGCGGCGCGTTCGCGGCGCGCGCCGACGACCCGATGGCGCTGCTCTACAACCCCGCGATGCTGGCCGACCTCGCGGACTCGCAGGTCCTGGCCAACGTGCACCTGGCGGTGTGGGACGCGTGTGTCCAGCGCTCGGGAACCTACGGGGACTCGCGCCCGTCGATCATGACGCCGACACGCTTCGACGGCCCCGCCGGCATGGAGAACGACTGGACGTCCGAGGCGTTCCCGCGCGTCTGCAACAGCGGCTTGCCGCAGGCCATCCCCCAGGTGCTGGCGAACGTGCGGCTGCTGCCCGAGCTCGGGCTCGCGTTCGGCATCCTCGCGCCGAACGGCGTGGGCATGGCGCGCTTCGGCAATGCCGATGGCACCGTCGCGGGTGTGACGGGCGCCCCGCGTCCGACGCCGGTTCGCTACGGGGTGACGGAGCAGGATGTGCTCCTGTTCCACCCCAGCGTCGGCCTCGGCTACCGGCCCACGAGCTGGCTGCGGATCGGCCTCACGCTCCAGTGGGGCATGGCGATCGTTCGCTTCGTCAACTACACGAACGTCGGCGCGGGTCCCGAGGACCCCGCCAACGACATCCGCACGCAGCTCGACGCGACCGACTTCTTCGTGCCCGCCGGCATCCTGTCGGTGCACGCCGTGCCGCACGACAACCTCGACCTGATGGTCGTGGGACGCGTCAGCGATGCGATCGATGCGGACGGAGGCCTGAGGCTGACGACCGGCCAGTACGGCACCGGCATGGACGGGGGCTACATCCCGACCGACACGCAGCTCAACGGCGTCCATCTCCACGCGGGGCAGCCGTTCACGTTCACGTTCGGGGCGCGCTACGCCGACCGTGTGCGGCCGCGCAACGCGGGGGCATCGAGCGATCCCTCCGCGCCGTCGTCCACGGTGCAAGACCCGATGCGCGACGAGACCTTCGACGTCGAACTGGACGTGTCGTACGAGCACAACCGACAGGTCACCGACTTCGTCGTCGGGCTTCCGACGGGGGCGGGCGTGACCATCAACGACGGCACGGTGCCGATCCAGGCACCGCTGCCGGCCTCGCTTCCGATTCCTCATGGCTGGCAGGACGTGGTCGCGGTGCGACTCGGGTCGGACGTGAACGTCGTGCCGGGGCTCCTGGCGTTGCGCGGAGGCGTCCACGTCGAGCAGCCGCTCGGGACCTCCCGGCTGCAGATCAACGATTTCATCACCGGTCAGCGCCTCGGGTTGCATGCGGGCGCGACGCTGCGCCTCGATCGCTTCGACGTGTCGATCGCGTACGCGCACATCTTCCAGGCCGACCAGACGATCACCGACGGCAACTTCCGCCCCGTGACGGCCACCGGCGCGGAGGGGCAATGTGCCGGCGATGCGAATTACGACCCCGCCCAGCCGGTCTCCTCGCGCGGATGTTATCCCCAGGGATTCGGTGCGGTGGTGAACAACGGCACGTACACCGCGCAGTTCAACGTGCTCTCGCTCGGCGCGAGCTACCACTTCGAGTGAGGCCGCCTTCGTCCGGTCGCGTGGACCTCGACCACGGGGCCGGACCGACGTCCGACGCGTGACGCCTGCGCCGCGTCGAGAGGGTGCAGGCTTCGCTTTTCTCACAGCGGCGTGCGGCACCTGCGTCCTCGGCAGATAGAGTCGAGCCGTGCGCGTACGAATCCTCGGTGGCGGGCCTGCTGGGCTCTATCTGTCCATCCTCCTGAAGAAGGCGGATCCCTCCCACGACATCGTCGTGGTCGAACGCAACGCGCCGGACGACACGTTCGGCTGGGGCGTCGTGTTCTCGAACGAGACGCTGGGCAACCTCGAGGAGGCGGACCCGGAGAGCTACGCGGAGATCACCGCGAGCTTCGCGCACTGGGACGACATCGAGATCCGGATGCGGGGGGAGCGGATCGTCAGCGGCGGCCACGGGTTCTGCGGCATCGCACGAAAGCGCCTGCTGCAGATCCTCCAGGACCGCGCGCGCGCTCTCGGCGTGGTGCTGGACTTTCGCCGCGAGCTGCACGACGTGGAGGCGTACCGTGCGGAGGCCGACCTGCTCGTCGGCGCGGACGGCCTGCGTTCCGCCGTGCGCACCCGTTACGAGGAGGCGTTCCGTCCGAGCTTCGATCTGCGGAAGTCTCGCTACATCTGGCTGGGGACGACGCAGCGCTTCCCCGCGTTCACGTTCAGCTTCCAGGAGAACGAACACGGTCTGTTCCAGATCCACGCGTACCAGTTCGACCCACACCACTCGACGATGATCGTCGAGACCGACGAGGAGAGCTGGCGTCGGGCGGGGCTCGATCGGGCGTCGGAGGCGGAGAGCATCGCGTACTGCGAGAAGGTCTTCGCGCTCGACCTCGAGGGACACCGCCTGCTCCCGAACCGCTCGCAGTGGGTGCAGTTCACGACCGTTCGGAACGAGCGTTGGTCGCACGAGAACGTCGTGCTCATGGGCGACGCAGCCCACACCGCGCATTTCTCGATCGGCTCGGGGACGAAGATGGCGCTCGAGGACGCGATCGCCCTCGCGTCGGCGCTCGGTCAGCATCCTGGCGACGTCGCGGCCGCGCTGCGCGTGTACGACGAGGAGGGCCGACCCCGGGTCGGGCGCATCCAGACCGCCGCGCAGCAGAGCCTCGAATGGTTCGAGTCGGCGCAGCGCTACCACGGCGCGTTCGAGGCGACCCAGTTCGCGTTCTCGCTGCTGACGCGGTCGAGGCGCATCACGCACTCGAACCTCGCGACGCGCGACGCGGGGTTCGTGGCGAAGGCGGATCGGTGGTTCGCGGACCATCCAGGGAATGCGGGTCCTCGAGGGCCGGCCTCCGGGTCGACGACCACGTCCATCGAGCGCGGTGCGACCTCGGCCCGGGCGGACAAGGCGCCGCCGCCGATGTTCACGCCGTTCCGCCTCCGGGGGATGGAGGTGGTCAACCGCGTCGTCGTCTCCCCGATGTGCCAGTACTCCGCCACGGACGGCATGCCCGACGATTGGCACCTCGTGCACCTGGGCTCGCGCGCCCTCGGCGGCGCGGGCCTCGTGATGACCGAGATGACCGACATCTCGAGGGAAGGGCGCATCACCCCCGGATGCACGGGCATCTGGAGCGACGCGCAGACCGCGGCGTGGGCGCGCATCGTCGAGTTCGTGCATCGACAGAGCCCCGCGAAGATGGGCCTTCAGCTCGCGCACGCGGGCCGCAAGGGCTCGACCAAGCGCGCATGGGAGGGAGCGGACGAGCCCCTCGACGATGGCAACTGGGAGCTCATCGCCCCCTCCGCCGTGCCGTACGACGTGGAGAAGGGGAGCCACACGCCGCGCGAGATGACGCGCGCCGACATGCTCGAGGTCATCGAGGGGTTCGTGCGCGGGGCGACGAACGCGGTCCGCGCGGGGTTCGACCTCCTCGAGTTGCACATGGCCCACGGGTACTTGCTCAGCTCGTTCCTGACCCCGCTGTCGAACCGACGCGGGGACGCGTACGGTGGTTCGCTCGAGAACCGGATGCGGTTCCCGCTCGAGGTCCTCGAGGCGGTGCGTGCGGCGTGGCCCGACGAGCGACCGCTCTCCGTGCGTGTCTCGGCGACGGACTGGGTGGAGGGCGCCTTCGACGGCGACGATGCGGTGGCGCTCGCGCGCGCCCTGAAGGCGCGGGGCTGCGATCTCGTCGACGTCAGCACGGGGCAAACCTCGACGCTCGCGCGGCCCGTGTACGGAAGGGCCTATCAGACGCCGTTCAGCGATCGCATCCGCAACGAGGTCGGCATCCCGACCCTCGCGGTGGGCAACATCCAGGACTTCGATCAGATCAACTCCATCCTGCTCGCGGGGCGCGCCGATCTCTGTGCCCTCGCGCGGCCGCACCTCTTCGACCCGTACTTCACGCTCCACGCGGCCGCGCAACAGGGCCATGCCGTGGCGTGGCCGGCGCCCTACACCAGCGCCCAGCCACGCCCACGGCCCTGAGGTGCAGCCCCGCGGGAGGCGGAGGCGCGTTCGTTCGCGTTCGTGCCGTCGTGGAATGCGCGGTGCGGCGCTTGCGCGGTGCGGCGCTTGCCCGACGCCGCGCTTGCGCGGTGCGGCGCCGCAGGCTCGCGTCTCCGCGCGGCTCGGGGCATGTTCGCCCGATGTCGCTCGCCCCCCACGAGCCCCTCGACGGGCACCTCTTCGGTCCGGGTCAACCGTGCTTCGGCTGCAGTCCCGACCACCCGACCGGCCTGCGGCTCCGCTTCGAGCGGCAAGGCGACGAGATCGTCACCCACTTCGTCCCCGGCGCCCAGCATCAGGGGCCGGTCGGGGTCATGCACGGCGGCCTGGTGAGCACGCTCGCCGACGAGGTGGCGGCGTGGGCCGTCATCGGGCTGGTCGGCAAGTTCGGGTTCACGGCCTCGTTCGAGGCGAAGCTGCACCGGCCGGTCCGGATCGGTGTGCCGCTCGTCGGTCGGTCCCGCATCACCCGCGACGCCCGCCGGATTCTCGAGGTCGGCGTCCGCATCGTGCAGTCGGAGCACGACGCGTTCACGGGGCAGTTCAAGTTCGTCGTGCTCGATCGCGCCGGGGCGGAGGCGATGATGGGGGGGCCCATCCCCGATGCGTGGCAGCGCTTCTGTCGGTGACGGGAGGGGCCTCGGAGGGTGTCCGATTCCGTGCGTTCGGGGGCTCCACGATGCGCGGAGACGCCGCGGCGTCCCCACACCATCCGTTGACACCCCCGGCAGGCTGGCCTAGAACCCGCCCCGGCGTTTCCTCGGGCGCGTCCGGCGTGTACCCTCTGGGGCCGCCGGTTCACCGCAGGACCCTCGTCGGAGAGGCAGAACAGACCCATGTTCGAGGTCTATTTCCCAGTCTTCTTGATGCTGGCGATCGCCGTTGCGGTCCCCTGCCTGCTGTTCACGCTCGCCTCGACGCTCGGGACGAAGAACCCGACGCCCGAAAAGATGCTCCCGTACGAGTCGGGATCGGCGTCGACCGGTGCGCAGCACCTGCGGCTCAGCGTGAAGTTCTACCTGACCGCGATTCTCTTCGTGGTGTTCGACATCGAGGCCGTGTTCCTCTACCCGTGGGCGGCCCAGTTCCGTGAGCTCGGCTGGGCCGGCCTGGTGGAGATGGTGCTCTTCCTCCTCGTCCTGGGTGTGACCCTCGTCTACGCGTGGAAGAAAGGGGCGCTCGAGTGGGAAAGGTGACCATGGGCGGAGCCGATGCCGGCTTCGTGACGACCAAGATCGAGGACCTGCTGGCCTGGGCCAGAAAGTGGTCGCTCTTCCAGTACCCGTTCGTCACCGCGTGCTGCGGCATGGAGTTCATGTCGCTCAATGGCCCCCGGTACGACGGGCTCGCCCGCTTCGGCGCGGAGGCTCCGCGCTTCTCGCCGCGCCAGTCGGATCTGCTGTGGGTGGTCGGGACCGTGACGCAGCGTCAGGCCCCCGCCTTGCGTCGCATCTACGAGCAGATGGCGGATCCGAAGTACGTCATCGCGTTCGGCACCTGCGCAGCGACGGGCGGTTTCTACGACAACTACACCACCGTTCCGGGCATCGACAAGATCATCCCGACGGACGTGTACGTGCCCGGTTGCCCCCCACGGCCCGAGGCCGTTCTCGATGGATTGATGCTCCTGCAGCAGAAGATCCAGAGTGGCACCCGGCACCCCTTGGTCGTGCCCCCGAAGGAGGTGCCCGAGATGGTGCAGCTCCGGAAGAAGGGCACCTCCGTGTACTACGGGCAGAAGAAGCTCGAGGCCGCGCTCGGCGAGACCAACCCCGTGGCGGCGCTCAACGCGGCGTTCGTCGAGGACCGCACGGGCGAAGCGACCGCGATTCCGGCCCACCTCAAGGACCATCGGAAGGGCTGACGCGTCATGAGCAAGAAGGTCCTCGACCGCCTCAAGGCCCACTTCGGCGCGCGCATCCTCGAGACGAACTCGAAGTGCGGGGACGATGAAGCCGTGGTCGGCTCCTCCGACTGGGCCGAGGTCGCCCGGTTCCTGCGCGAAGACGCCTCGTGCCTCTTCGACCAGTGGGTCGACATCACCGCGGTGGATTATCCCCTCCGCGAACCCGCGCTGCCGCGCTTCGATCTCGTGTGCATGGTCCGCTCGATGAAGCTCGGGCACCGCGTCCGCATCAAGACGCGCGTCGCCGAGGGCGGCTCCGTGCCCACGCTCGTCGACGTCTGGCTCGGGGCCAACTGGGGGGAGCGCGAGGTCTTCGACATGTTCGGGATCACGTTCGACGGGCACCCCGACCCCCGCCGCATCTTGATGTACGACGAGTTCGTCGGGCACCCGCTCCGCAAGGACTACCCGGTCGACCGCGTGCAGCCGCTCGTCGCGTACCGGCAGGTCGAGGGCATCGAGAAGCTTCCGCCCTTCGGCCCGGACGAGGGGCAACCCTGGTCGCGCACCGACTGGACCGAGAAACTGGCCCATCGGGACCTTCAGGTGTCGCCCGCCATCGGCGAGCAGCAGCAGCAGCGTCCGGCCCTCAGCAAGGGCATCGAGTACACCGACCTCGACGACGCGGCCGTGCGCGACGCGCGCGACTGAGTCCTGACCCCTGAACCCCGAGGGGGCGCGCGTGACCCCGCGCCCCTGACCGCTTCCCCCCTGGATCGACGAAGGCGAGAACCATGGAGACCTTCTACGAGGAGCACGAGGACGAGCACACGCTCGAACTCCCGGCCGAGCCCATGCGGATCAACATGGGGCCCTCGCATCCGGCGATGCACGGGACCATCCGCATGGTCATGGAGCTCGATGGCGAGACCATCATGGATCTCGACATCCAGCCCGGGTACCTGCATCGCGGCTTCGAGAAGAGTTGCGAGCGCGGGACGTGGTCGCAGGTGTTCCCTTACGCGGATCGCCTCAACTACGTCTCGCCGATGCTGAACAACGTGGGCTTCGCGCTCGCGGTCGAGAAGCTGGCCGGCATCAAGGTCCCCGAGCGTTGCACGTGGTACCGGATGATCCTCGGGGAGTTCGCCCGGATCACCGACCACCTGACGTGCAACAGCGCCACCGCCATGGAGCTCGGCGCGTTCACGCCCTTCCTGTGGTGCATCAAGGTGCGCGACTGGATGTGGGACATCCTCGAGCAGGAGACGGGTGCGCGGATGACGCACTCGTTCGGCCGCATCGGGGGCATGGCGCAGCCGCCGACGGAGCACTTCAAGGAGTCGATCCTCGCGGTCTTGCCGCAGGTGGACGAGGTCCTCCTCGAGACCGAGTCGCTGCTGCTGAAGAACCGGATCTTCCTCGATCGGATGCAGGGCATCGGCAAGCTCGGCCGAGAGCGGGCGCTCTCGTGGGGCGTGACCGGTCCGGTGCTGCGGTCGACGGGCGTCGACTACGACGTCCGGAAGGCCTCGCCGTACATGTTCTACAAGGATGTCGACTTCGACGTCCCGGTGGGCCACGACGGGGACAACTACGACCGCTTCATGGTCCGGTTCGAAGAGATCCGGCAGTCGATGAAGATCATCCGCCAGTGCATCGCGAAGATGCCGGACAGCGGCCCCGTCGACACCGACGATCCGCGGATCATCCTGCCCGCCAAGAGCGACGTGTACGGGACGATCGAGGGCACGATCGCGCACTTCAAGCTCGTCATGGAGGGCATCAAGGTGCCGGCCGGCGAGTGCTACTCGTACACCGAGGGCGGCAACGGCGAGCTCGGCTTCTACATCGTCAGCGATGGCACCGGAACGCCGTACCGTGTGCGCTGCCGTCCGCCCTGCTTCTACAACCTGCAGGGGTGCCGGGAGATGTTGATCGGCGACATGGTCGCCGACATCGTCCCGACGTTCGGCTCCATCAACATGATCGGCGGCGAGTGCGACCGGTGAGCTGCACCCGGCGCTGATTCGACTCCGAGATCCGGTTCTTTCCTTCTTCCCACGGTCGGGAGCGCGATGGCGACGTTCAAGCTGGACGGTCAAGAGATTCCCTTCGAGGCGGGCGACACGATCATTCGTGCCGCGTGGCGCAAGGGCGTCGAGATCCCCCATTACTGCTGGCACCCGGGCCTGTCGGTCGCGGCCAACTGCCGCATGTGCCTGGTGGAGATCAAGAGCCAGCGGCCGATGGCCCTCCCGATCCTCGCGTGGGACGAGAAGAAGAAAGACTACGTCGAGTCGACGAAGAACAAGCTCCAGCCCGCGTGCCAGATCGAGGTGCGCGACGGCATGGAGGTCGTGAGCAAGGGCGCGGCGGTCGAGCAGGCGCAGGCCTCGGTGCAGGAGTTCCTCCTGCTGAACCATCCGGTCGACTGTCCGATCTGCGATCAGGCCGGCGAGTGCAAGCTGCAGGACTACTGGCTGGCGCACCAGAAGAAGCTCAAGCGCAAGACCACGGAGCCCGTCCACAAGCCGAAGGCCGTGACGTTCGGGCCCACGATCGTGTACGACGCGGAGCGGTGCATCATGTGCACGCGCTGCGTGCGCTTCTGCGACGAGGTCGTCGGCGACCACGTCCTCGACATGCGCGAGCGCGGCAACAAGAACGAGATCTGCCTCTCGCCCGGGCGCACGCTCGACCACGACTACACCCTGATGACGGAGCACGTGTGTCCGGTCGGGGCGCTGACGAGCAAGGACTTCCGGTTCAAGGCGAGGGTGTGGTTCCTGCGCAGCGCGCCGAGCGTCTGCAACGGGTGCGCGACGGGCTGCAACACGTGGGTCGACTACGACCCGCGGACCCAGCAGGTCTATCGCCTCCGTCCCCGCGACAACGAGGCCGTCAACAAGTTCTGGATGTGCGACTCCGGCATGATGTCGTACAAGCAATTCCACGGCGACCGGGTGCTGACCGGCCGCGTGCGGCAGGACGGGCGCACGGTCGAGATTCCGCGTGACGCGTCGCTCGACGCGGCGGCGCGCGTGCTCGAGAAGGCGACGCGATTGGCGGTCGTGTTCTCGGCGCAGCACGGCAACGAGGACAACTTCGTGCTTCGCAAGCTGGGGATCGAACACCTCGGCGCGCGCTCGCTCTACCTCGCGGCGCTCTCGCCCGAGAGCGTGCCCGGCGGCTGGAAGGGGGACGCCATCCTCAAGTCCAGCGACAACAACCCCAACCGCGCCGGGGCCACGCACGTCGCAGGCGCGACGCTCGGGACGACGGCGCAGCTGGTCGCAGACGTCCGTGCCGGTCGGGTGGACGCCATCCTGTCGCTCGGCTGGGCCGCGTCGGAGTCCGTGAAGGACCTCGAGGCGCTCTCCGGGGTGCCCCACGTGAACCTCGCCTCGAACATCGGGGCGTTGACCCAGTCCGCGACCGTCGTGGTGCCCGTGACGAGCCATGCGGAGGCGGCCGGGACGTTCGTCAACGGCCAAGGCATCGCCCAGCAGTTCGCCCGCGCGGTGCAGGCCCCGACGGGGATCGTGAGCGCGTGGGAGACCCTGGTCGACATCGGCAAGCGGATGGGCCGTGAGCTGTCCCTGACGCGTCTGCCCGAGGTCCGCGCGGCGATGCCGGCGACCTCGGCTTCGGTGGCTTCGTCCGCCGCGGGCTCGCAGCCCGCTGCGGTGGCTTCGTCCGCTGCGGGCTCGCGGCCCGCTGCGGTGTGAGGAGACGATCATGGAATTCGGCTGGTTCCTCCTCGCGACCGTCCTGAAGGTCTCCTTCATCCTCGGCGTGACGGTCCTTCTCTACGCTCCGGTCTTCGTGCTCTTCGAGCGTCGGCAGAGCGCGATGGTGCAGGACCGCATCGGCCCGATGATGGGCGGCGTGAAGATGCCGCGGCTGGTGATCGACCACCTGCAGACCCTGCAGATGGGCGCGTTCGGCATGGCGGCGCTCTGTGGGTTGCTCTTCCTGTTCGCGACGGCGCAGGTCTGGCAGGGCAACGGCACCGAGGTGCTCTTCACCGAGCCGGTGCTCGGCGTGCGGCACACCTGGAACGGAATGATGTTCGTGTTCGGCGCGCTCGCCGCCGTGCACGTGCCGCTCGGGGTCGTGCTGCCGTACCTGTTCCACCACGACCGCCTGACCATCTTCGGCGGACTGCACGCCCTCTTCGACGCGATCAAGGCCTTCACCAAGGAGGACGTGGTCCCGCCCGAGGCGGACAAGTTCCTGTTCTCGCTGGCGCCGATCATCGCGATGGTGCCCGCCCTGATGCTCGGCGCCGTCATCCCGTTCGGCCCGACGCTCTACGTGGACTACCTTTTCGAACAGTTGCCGGCCGAGGGGACCATCGGCGGCGCGGCGATCCCGCTGCAGGTCGCCAGCCTGAACATCGGCATCCTCTACATGTTCGCGGTCGGCGGTGCGGGGATCATCGGCGCGGCGCTCGCGGGCTACTCGAGCAACAACAAGTTCGCCCTGATCGGCGGCCTTCGCGCGGCGTCCCAGATGGTCAGCTACGAGGTCTGCCTCGGCCTGACGATCGTCCCGCTCTTCATGCTCTACGACTCGCTCCTGCTCGACGAGATGGTGCAGTGGCAGGTCGATCACGTCTGGGGCGTGGTGGTTCAGCCCATCGCCTTCGTGCTCTTCCTGACGGCGTCGATCGCCGAGTACAAGCGCGTCCCCTTCGACGCGCCCGAGGGCGAGAGCGAGATCGTCGCCGGCTTCTTCCTCGAGTACTCGTCGGGCAAGTGGCTGATGTACATGCTCGCCGAGTTCTTCGAGGTCGCGACCAGCTCGATGCTGATCGCGGTGCTCTTCTTCGGAGGGTGGGACGTGCCCTTCCTCGGGCGCGGCGGCTGGGAAGCGTTCGGGTACGCATTCGACCTCTCGGGCACCCACTGGGCCATCCTGAGCGAGGTCGCCAACTCCCACGTCTTCATCGTGGCGGTGCAGATCGGCGCGTTCGTGCTGAAAGCGTTGCTGCTCGGCATGCTCAGCATCCAGATCCGCTGGACGCTGCCGCGCTTCCGCTACGACCAGATCATGCAGCTCTGCTGGCGGATGATCCTTCCTCTGGCGCTCGTGAACATTCTGGTCACCGGCATCTTCATCCTGCTGACGGGAATCTGACATGGCGTACCTCATCAAGAAGCCCGCGCGCACGCTCTCCGAGCAGGTCTATGCGGTCGAGGCCGCCAAGGGCCTGGGGATCACGTTTCGGCGACTCTTCACGAACGTCTTCGGCAAGGCCGAAGACAAGAAGATCGCGACCATCCAGTACCCCGACGAGTCGCGCGACTACCCGGAGCGTTTCCGTGGGGTGCATCGGCTGACCCACCGCGTCGACGGCTCGCCCCGCTGCGTCGCTTGCCTCTGTTGCAGCACGGCTTGCCCGGCCCAGTGCATTCACATCGAGCCCGCGGAGTACGGCGAGGGCGATCCGCGGCACGGGTACGAGCGCTTCCCGCGCCTCTTCGTCATCGACGAGCTGCGCTGCATCTTCTGCGGGTTCTGCGTCGAGGCTTGCCCCTGCGACGCCATCCGGATGGACACCGGCACGCACGTGCCGGCGTCGTGGTCGCGCGAGCACTTCATCTTCGACAAGGAGACGCTCATGAGCATCCCCGGTCGCGATGGAACGTACGTGACCGACAACCCGCGTCATGAACCGGGCGATCCGACCCATCCCGGGATCGACCGCGATCATCACCACTGAGGCTCAGGGGCGCTGGCCCGTCGTCGCCACGGGCCAGCTGCGCGGCTCCCCATTCCGTGAGCCCGCGACGTGCGCGCACGGGACAGGCGGGGCCACGGGGGCCCGGGGAGCAGAGCGATGAAGCGGACGCAGGAGTCTGGACGGACGACCGAGTCTCGTGCCGTGCATGGCGGGGAGGCTCGCTCTCGTGCGCTCGACACGCTGGCCGAGCCGATCGCCCAGACGGCCACGTACACCTTCGAGAGCACGGCGGCCCTCGTCGCGTACATGGAGGGCGACGGCGGCGAGCGCGAGGAGTACGGGCGCTACGGCAATCCCACCGTGCGTACGCTCGAGCGCAAGCTGGCAGCGCTCGAGGGCACCGACGACGCGGTGGCGTTCGGGAGCGGCATGGCAGCGGTCACGACGTCGATCTTGGCGCTCGTCAAGAGCGGCTCGCACGTCGTGCTCTTCTCGGACTGTTACCGGCGCACCCGGCAGTTCGTGACGGGGTTCCTGGACCGCTTCGGCGTCGAGAGCACCCTCGTTCCTCCGGCCGACATCGACGCGCTCGAGAGGGCCCTGACACCCCGGACCCGGCTCGTCGTCAGCGAGGCGCCGACGAACCCGTACAACCACGTGCTCGACCTCGCGCGTCTCGGCGCCGTGTGCCGCGAGCGGCGGGTCAAGACGATGATCGACGCGACGTTCGCGACGCCTGTCAACCTGCGACCGGCCGAGCACGGCATCGATCTCGTCGTGCACAGCGCGACGAAATATCTGGGGGGGCACAACGACGTCCTCGCGGGCATGGTGGCGGGCCCCGAGAACCTGATCTCGCTCATCCGCGATCTGCGCCACGTCCTCGGGGGCATCCTCGATCCGCATGCGGCGTACCTCGTGCACCGCGGAATCAAGACGCTCGCGGTGCGCGTGAAGCAGCAGAACGCGACGGCGCAGGCCCTGGCCGAGGCGCTCGAGGCGCACCCGCGCGTGCGGCGGGTCTGGTATCCGGGCCTGGCGTCGCATCCGCACCACGACATCGCACGCCGCCTGATGACCGGCTTCGGCGGGGTCGTCACGTTCGCGCTGCATGGGGATCTCGCATCGACCGGGCGCTTCGTCGACGCGTGCCGCTTTCCTCGCATCGCCCCCAGCCTCGGGGGGGTGGAATCGCTCATCGAACAGCCGGCGCTGATGAGCTTCTTCGAGCTCTCGAGCGAGCAGCGGCTCGCGGTCGGCATCAGCGACGACCTGGTCCGCTACGCCGTCGGCATCGAGGACACCGACGAGCTCATCGCCGACGTCTTGCGGGCGCTGGACGAGACGGCGTAGCCGCCCGCAAGTCGGACGACGGCCCCACACGCTCGCCGGCCGCGCCTCGACGCCTGGACGAGACGGCGTCGCCGTCGGCACGTCGGAGGCACTCGGAGGGCGGTGCCGAGCCTCTCGACGCCTTCCGGGCGACGGAACGACGAACGGGGCGAGCGCCAGGCGCTGCCCCGTTCCTTCGGTGGTCGTCGGTCCAGGTCGAGGCCCGGCCGACCCTTCACGCACTCAGTCCTCTGCGTCGCCCTCGTCCGTGCGCGAGAGACGGATCAGTTCGTTGCGTGCCTCTTCGGCCCCGGCGCCGCCCTGATCGCGCGCGCCCATGAGCAGGCCGGTCTCGCCCATCGATCCGAGGAGGTTCGCGGCGTTTCGGCGGGCCGCTTCGTCGCTGCCCGTCAACTGGGCGAACAGTCGGTTGCGGATGTCCCGGGCGCTCAGGCCATGGATCCCGTCCCATCCCGCGCGGAGCCGCGCCATCAGCGGCTGCCACGCCCAGCCCATGCCGCCCTCGTTGAGGATCTGCGCGACGCGGATCCGACGGGCGACCTGGCCGGAGGTCCAGAGGTCCTCCGTGACGAGGTTGAACCAATCGTTCTCGGCGTTCATCAGGCTCTCCTGCAGCACGCTGCGGAGCTCGTCGTCCTCGGCGACCCGGGCGAGGAGTCGTTGCGCGGCTTCCTCGCTGCCTCCGAGGGCGATCGCGGTCGCGGCGTCGCGGGCGGTCTCAGGGCTCTCGAGCATCGTGAGGAGGCGTGCATCGTTCGCAGGGTCGGCGGCATAGCCGACGGCCACCGCAGCCGGCCGCCGCACATCCGGCGGGGTCGAGGGATTGGCGATCAGATCGAGCAGCGCGGTCCCGAGGGCGCGGCTCGGTCGCTGCCACAGCGCGCCGAGGTAGTAGCGGCGGGTCGCCTCTTCGAGGTCGGTCTGCTGCACCTTGGACAGCACCTGCTGCAGGATCTCGTCGTTCGCGATCGCTCCGAGCGCGAGGCCCGCATCGTTTCGCAGCCGGATGTCGTCCTGCGGGTCTTCGATGATCGTCATCAGCGCCTCGGCCGCTTCGGCGCGGCCGTAGCGGCCCAGCGCGCGGACGGCCGCGGTGCGGTTGTCGTACTCGCGCTGGAGCGGCACGCCCGCCATGCCCATGTACTGCGCGAAGTCCTGATCGCGCCCGCGGGGGATGATGCGCATGAGCGCATCGAAGCCGCGGTCATCGCCGAGATCGGCGAGCGCGAGGGCGGCGGGCGCGATGTCGTCGCCGTCGAGGTTGCGGAGCAGCGTCGGTGCCGCGGCGGTGGCGCCGCTCTTGCCGAGGACCCGGATGACCGAGGCGCGGCGGCCGAGGAAGCGCTCGTCCTCGAGCATCGGCGTCAGCGCGGCCGCGATCTCCGGGGCGCGGATCAGCATCAGCGCGTCGAGCGCGTCGCGCCCGGTCTCGGTGTTCTCGTTCTGCGCGAGCTGCACGAGCGCGTTGGCCGCGCGGGCATCGCCGAGGTCCGCCAGGCCGCGCGCGGCGTCCATGCGGGCGCGCTCGTCTTCGCTCACGAGGAGCGTGGCGAGGCCGTCGGCCGCCGCGGGGTCGTGCGTGGCCGCGAGCATGGTCGCGAGGTCGCGCTGCGTCGTGTCGTCGGTCGACGACGTGAGCAGCACGGACAGGCCGCGCGCGCCGGTCGAGCGGCGCAAGGCCTCGAGCACGGAGACCCGCATCGCCGGATCACGCTGCATCAGCTGGAACAGCGGGACCGCCGCGCGGGGATCGCCGATGCGGCCGAGGCCGGCCGCCGCGATGCGCAGGATGTTCTGGCCCTCTTCGCGGTGGGCCTCGTCGGTGTTCTGTGGGTCGTTGATGATGCGCGTCAGCGGGTCGATGACGGCCGGCGTCGCGGCCTCGGAGAGGGCCTGGGCCACGAGTGTGCGGACGGCGGCCGACTCGCTGGTGGTCAGCTCCGGCGTGGAGAGCCGCTCGACGCCGACGACGTTGACGATGACGCGCGCGTCGAACGCGGGGTGGCGCTGATGCTGCAGGCGGCCGCTCTGGAACTCATCGATGATCGCGTCGCTCGCGGCTTGCTCGCCGAGCACGGCGAGGGCCCACACGACCGGCGCGCGATCGCGGTCGTCGGTCGTCGGCAACACGCGCAGCAGGGCCTGCTTCGCGGAGTCCGCACCCGGGGTGCCGATGTCGGCGAGCGCGCGCGCCGCGTGGGCGCGCAACACGCCCGGCTGATCGAGGAAGGGAAGCAGCGCAGGCACGGCCTCGGCGTGATGGTACTGGCCGAGCTTCTCCATGATCCGCATGCGGACGTCGTCGAACTGCGTGCGGGGAAGCTCCTCCTGGATCTGCCGCAGGAAGTCCTGCGGGTCCTGGGCTTGCTGGGCCGCGTTGTAGGTGTCCCATCGGTGCTGGTGGGCCTGGTCGCGCACGTACCAACCGGCGCCGAGGCCGAGCACGCCGGCGATCATCAGGAAGGTGACGACCCGACCGAACGTCGAGGTGCGCTTGCCGATCTTCGCGACGACTTGATCGTCATCGAGCCCCGACACCTCGTTGCGCGCCCGCGAGAGCGCATCGTCGCCCGAGGCAGGCGCATCGGGGAGGGCCGGGAGTTCGTCGTTCGTGTCGAGATCGTCGTCCATCGGTCATCTTCTCCAGGCCAGCAGGCCACGCTCGTTTCGCGGCGGAACAGTAGCGAAAGAGGAGGGGAGGGTTCAATCCCAGCGCGCGGGCCTCGTCGAAATGCGGCAGGGCCGGTCGCATGCGCCCGTCGCGGCGTCGGCTTCGTGGGTGCGTTGACCCCGGACGCCAGCCTCCGCTATCGTCCGACCGGTCCTTCGCGGAGCGCGCATGACGAAGTCCGAGTTGATCGACGCCCTCGCTCGGCGCACCAAGATCACCAAGAGCCGCGCAGAGCGCGTCGTGAACTCCGTCTTCGAGGCGATGACGACGGCGCTCTCGCAGGGCGACGGGATCGAGATCCGCGGGTTCGGAAGCTTCTCGGTCCGAGACTACAAGCCGTACAAGGGCCGAAACCCCAGGACGGGCACGGCGGTCGCCGTCGCCGAGAAGCGTTTGCCGTTCTTCAAGGTCGGCAAGGAACTCAAGGACCTCGTGAACCAGGGCGGCCCGCCGTTCGCCGCGGACGACGAGGACGAGGACGACGACGAGGACGAGGACGACGACCGATGAGCGGCCTCGGCCGCAGCGGTTCGTGGTCCCTTTGAACAGGAGTCCGGGGATGTTTCCCGTCGATGAGCAGCTGGCCGTGCTGACGCGCGGCGTGGTCGACCTCGTGTCGGAGGCCGAGCTTCGGTCTCGCCTCGAGACGTCCGTGAAGACGGGACGACCGCTGAAGATCAAGGCCGGGTTCGATCCGACGAGACCCGACCTGCACCTCGGGCACACCGTGCTCATGAGCAAGATGCGCCAGTTCCAGCAGCTGGGGCACGAGGTCATCTTCGTCGTCGGTGACTTCACGGCCGCGATCGGCGATCCGAGCGGACGGAACAAGACGCGGCCGCCGCTCACCCGGGAGGAGATCGTCGCGGGCGCCGAGAGCTACGCGGAGCAGGCGTTCAAGGTGCTCGACCGCGATCGAACCCGCCTCGAGTACAACTCGAGCTGGCTCGGCCGGATGGGGTTCGACGACGTCATCCGCCTCGCGGGCAAGTACACGCTCGCGCGGATGATGGAGCGGCAGGACTTCAAGGATCGCTGGGAGAACGCCGTCAGCATCTCGCTCCACGAGCTGCTCTATCCGCTCGCCCAGGGCTACGACTCCGTGCATCTCGAGTGCGACGTGGAGCTCGGAGGCACCGATCAGCTCTTCAATCTCATGGTCGGCCGAGACCTCATGAAGGAGTGGGGACAGCGGCCGCAGATCGTGATGACGACGCCGATCCTCGAGGGCCTGAGCGCCCGCTTCGAGGGGGGCCGGATCGTCGGCGACAAGATGAGCAAGTCGCTCGACAACTACGTCGGGGTCAGCGAGCCGGCCGAGCAGCAGCTCGGGAAGCTCATGAGCGTCGGCGACGAGGTGATGTGGCGCTACTACGAACTTCTGTCGGCCGAGCCGAGCGAGGTCATCGCAGAGCGCCGGGCCCGGTGCGCGCGCGGTGAGATGAATCCCCGCGATGCGAAGATGCTGCTGGCCAAGGAGATCGTGGCGCGCTTCCACTCGGACGCCGAGGCCGAGCGCGTGCATGCTGCGTGGGAGAAGCAGTTCTCTCAGCGTCAGGTGCCCGACGAGATGCCCGAGCACACGCTCTCCGGCGGGACGTGCACGCTCGTCGCATCGCTCGTCGCGGCCCAGCTGGCGGCCAGCAATGGCGACGCGCGTCGCAAGATCGAGCAAGGTGCGGTCGACGTGGACAGCCAGCGGGTGCGGGACGTGAAGGCGACCCTGACCGAAGGGCGCCACGTCTTGCGTGCAGGCCGCCACTACGCCGCCATCACCATCACGCCGTGAACGCGCCCGGCCTCCCGCGGCCGCCCGTCAGGTCGATGGGCGCGCCGCGCGGGGGCGTCACCGTCGCCCTTCCTGCGAACGGCGAGCGCGAGGTCAGAGGGGCGAGGCTTCGAGCACCGCCGCGACGACCCGGTCCGGTCCGGCCGATTTGCAGGCCTCGATGACCACGTCCGCGGGCGTCCGGCCGCGCTCGAGCAGCGCGCGAAGAGGGGCGAGGTGGACGGTCTCGTCGCGCCCCTCGGGGTCGAGACAGCCGAGCCGGCGCAGGCCCGCCTCGGCGAATCCGAGCACGTCCATCGCCCATTCTCCGACGTCGCGACCCGCGAGCGGGGCCTTCAACCCGTCGCGTGCGATCGCGGGGCGGGCCGCCTCGAGGGTGTCGTGATCCCAGCGGGCGCCGAGCGTTTCGAGGGCCGAGAGCGCCTCGTCGTCGTGCAACAACCCCTTCCAGAGGGCCGGCAGCGCGGGCAGCAGCACGCCACGCTGGGCGTCGGCTCCGCGCATCTCGAGCGTCTTCTTGAGACGGACCTCGGGGAAGAGCGTGTTGAGGTGCGTGAGCCAGTCTTCGCGGGTGGCGCGCTCGCCGTCGAACCCGTCGCTCCAGAACGCGCGGAACGTCTGACCGGTGTTGTGCAGGACGCGGTCGCCCCTCTTGACGAGGAACATCGGGATGTCGAGCGCCCACTGCACGTAGTCGACGAAGCGCGCCTGCTCGGACCAGGCGAAGGGGAGCAGGCCACTCCGATCGGGGTCGACGTCGAGCCAGACCGCGCCGCGATGCGTCCGCTCGCCGGTGAGCCGTCCCTCGACGAGGGGGCTGTTCGCGAACATCGCGGTCACGAGCGGCTGCACGCGGAGAGACACGCGGAGCTTCCGCATCGCGTCGGTCTCGCTGGCGTAGTCGTGGTTCGACTGCACCGTGCACGTGCGCAGCATCATGTCGACCGCGAGCGTGCCGCGGGTCGGCAGGTACGAGCGCATGATCGGGTAGCGCAGCTTCGGCACCCACGGGAGGTCTTCGCGCCGGGCGAAGGGCTGGAAGCCGAGGCCGAGCCACATGACGCCGAGCGAGGCGGAGAGGGCCTCGAGCTCGGCGAGGTGCACGCGAACCTCCTCCGCGGTCTCGTGGATCGTATGCAGCGGCGCGCCGGAGAGCTCGAGCTGCGCGCCCGGCTCGAGGGTGATGGAGGCGCCGGCCCGGGTGAGCTGGATCGGCGGCCCGGCGGCGTGCTCGCGCTCGAGGTGCCACCCGTGGTGCTCGGCCAGGTGCTCGAGGAAGGTGGTGACGCTGCGCGCGCCGACGAAGGGCAGCGGCGTTCCGTCGACGAACACGCCGTGCTTTTCGGCCTCGGTGCCCACGCGCCACTCCGATCGCGGCTTGCAGGCCTCGTGCAGCGGGGCGATGAGGTCGTCGAGCGACCGGAGCGGTCGAAGGTCGGGTTCGGCGGAGGTGGCCATGGTCGGGGTCGTCTCGGAGCTCGGTCGTGGGTCGTGAGGCGCCCGGGGGCCGGAAGCTTCTCGGGGCGGGACGCTAGCACGAACCGCGATTCGTCTCGCGGACGAGAAGCCCCTCGGGTACGCTGCGCCGCGACATGAACCGCGGTGATGTTGAAGGTGTGGTCGGCCCCCTCCTCGTGGTGCGCGGGCGCGTCGGCGGCAAGGGGAGCCTCCGCGTCGACGGTGTGGTCGAAGGGGAGATCGACGTCGAGGGCAGCCTCGTGGTCGGGCCCGAGGGCACGGTCGTCGGGCCCGTCCGGGCGCAGGCGGTCGAGGTCGACGGGGAAGTGCACGGGCGCGTGCAGGCGGGTGAGGTCGTCACCTTGCGGGCCGGTGGGCTCGTTCAGGGAGACGTCCGCGCGCGGCGCATCGCGATCGACGACGGGGCGTCGCTGCACGGCGGGATCGAGATGGACTTCGAGGTCGAGGGGGAGGGCGCCTGATGCGCGGATCGGTCATTCCTGCGGGGCTGTGGGTCGAGGGTGAGGTCCGGGGCCAAGGCGATCTCGTGATCGCCGGTACGGTCGAGGGCCCGGTGTCGATCGACGGCCACCTCGTGATCGAGGTCGGCGGGATGCTTCGCGGGGAAGCCAAGGCGCGTGCGGTGGTCGTGCGTGGGACGTTGCTCGGACCCGCCCTCGCCGAGGAGAGCATCCGGCTGGAGCCGGGCGCCCGGATGATCGGCGACGCGCGGGCGGAGCGGGTCGCGGTGGTGGAGGGCGCGCTGCTGCGGGGCCGGATCACCATGACGGGTGTGCCAGCGTTGCGGCGTTCGTCGGCGGGTGCGCTCACCTCGCCCGGACTGCGTTCGTCCCCCGGCACGTTGTCGACGCCGGGTTTGCTCACGTCGCCCGGGCTTCGTTCATCCCCGGGCACGCTGTCGACCGCGGGCACGCTGTCGACCGCGGGCTCGCTCATGTCGCCCGGGCTCCTGCGGTCTCCGGAACCGACGCCTTCCGCGGCGGCACGCGGCGCGGGTGCGTTGGCCGCGGAGGGGTCTTCCTCGCCGCTGGCGGTTTCCTCGTCGATGGCGGCTTCCTCGCCGATGGAGGTCGCATCGACCGCGGCGTCGGCCTCTCCGGTCACCGCCGCGGCTTCCGCCTCACCGACCTCCCCGGGGTTCCGGCGTCCCTCGCAGGATCCTCGAAGCGCGGAGCGCCCTGCGGACGAGGGTGGCCGACGTGTGCGTCGTCCTCCGGCACCGGTCGTGCCCGGCCTCGGCCAGACGAGGGCGCGGCGGAAGGACGGCGGCGCGTGAGTGACGCCCGCGCGCGCCTCCTCGAGTTGCTCCGCACGCACTCGTTCGCGCGCCGGCGCGTGGTGCTGGCCTCCGGCCGCGAGAGCGATTTCTTCATCGACTGCAAGCAGACCGTCCTGCTCGCCGAGGGGCACGCGCTCGCGGGGGCCGCGATGCTCGACGTGGCCCTCGGGCTGCCTCGCTCTCCCGTGGCCGTCGCCGGCGTCGAGCTCGGCGGATGTCCGCTGGCGAGCGCGGTCGCGCTGCTCTCGTTCCAGCGTGGCCTCCCCTCGCCGTTCGGCGTCGGATGGAACGCGGTGTACGTTCGCAAGCAGGCCAAGGATCACGGCAGCCAGCGTCTTCTCGAGGGAGATGTCGGGTTGACGGAGGGCGCTCCCGTCGTGGTCGTCGAGGACGTGGTGACCACCGGCGGCTCCACGCTTCGTGCCGTGGAGCGCCTCCGCAGCCGCGGTCTCGACGTGGTCGGCGTGGTGGCGCTCGTGGACCGTCTCGAGGGCGGCGCGGACGCCATCCGGGCCGAGGGGTTGCCGTTCGAAGCGGTCTTCACCCGTCATGATTTCCTTCCCGCGTGAGCGAGGGTTGACCGGGGTGCGCGCGCGTCGGAGCGTCGGCATGGCCATGGTCGCCGCGCTGCTCGGAGCTCCGGGCTGCGGGGCGCCGAGGGTGTCGCTGGTCGAGGCACCGCGGGCGTTCACCGCGAGCGATTTTCGAGACGTCTACGCGCGGTGGACGCGCGCCGAGGATGCCTTCGAGTTCGGCCGCCTCGCGGAGGTCCTCCACGTCACGGCCACCTTCGAGTCCTGGGAGTTTCGCCGCGCGTACGTCACGCGGTACGCGGCCGACCACGGGTTCACGACCGACGAGCGCGCGCACCTGCTCGAGGAGTCGCTCACGGACGCGCGGTCTCGTCATCGGTTCTTCGTCACGCTCTCGGTGCCGGTGTGGAGAGAGGGCGATCTGACTGGGCGGCAGAGCGACCTGCGGGTCCTGCTCGTCGATGCGTCGGGGCGGCAGTCCGAGCCCGTCGAGTTGACGCCGATCCCTCGCCCGAGCGTCGACCTGCGCACGTACTTCCCGTCGATCTCCCGGCAGCGTCACACGTACCGGATCGCGTTTCCGATCCAGCATGCCGACGGAGCGCCCACGCTCGCCCCGGACGCCGAGCACGCCATCCTTCGGTTCGCGGGCGCGCTCGGGACCGTGGATCTCCGCTGGGATCTCGAACGCGGTGCGCCCTGAGCAGGTCGGCACGGGCGGCGGCGTTCGCATCGGGTGACCCCGCGGATGTCGCCCACCATGCACGAAACGGTTGACCGGGGACGCCGTGACGCTACACTCGCGCTCCTTTCGGAGTAGCCATGCGGGATCTCATCAAGCTCACCTGCGAACAGTGCGGCCGGGCGAACTACCACACGTCCAAGAACAAGCGGACGATGCCCGAGAAGTTCATCGTCAAGAAGTTCTGTGCGGCCTGCCGCACCCACAAGCCGCACAAGGAAGGCAAGATCTCCAAGGGCTGAGTCTTCTGGTGTGCGGGACCGGAGCCATCCGGGACTGCGCACGCTGGAGGCTTGGCTCAGGACGGTCGTGCCGTCGCCTTCCAGGCCCGGGTCCGCTCTTCGAGCGGGCTGCGGGCCTGATTGCGCTCGTGGCTGTTGAATGCGGCTGCTGGATGCGCCTGCGGCTGTTGAATGCGCCCGCGGCTGCAGCTCGCGTGGCTGGGAAGATGCTCGTGCGGGTTCAGCCGATGCCGAGCCTTCGGAGCGCTGCCAGATAGCCCCGTCGGGCCTCCGCCTCTCGTACGTGCCGGCCGTCCTCGACGATCGTC
>CAIKNO010000286.1 GCA_903828805.1 uncultured Sandaracinus sp.
CGCTGGTCGCGGTCAATTGCGGCGCGATCCCCGAGAATCTCATCGAGAGTGAGCTCTTCGGACACGCCCGAGGTGCCTTTACAGGCGCCCACACGGCGCGCCAGGGCTGGGTCGCCGCGGCCGAGGGCGGCACCCTCTTCCTCGACGAGGTTGGCGAGTTGCCCCTCCCGATGCAGGTGAAGATCCTACGGCTCTTGCAGCAACGAGAGTACTCGCCGGTGGGCGACTCCCGAGCAGTCCGTTGTGACATCCGCGTTGTCGCGGCCACCAACCGAGACCTCGAGGCTGAAGTGGCCGCCGGGCGCTTCCGTGAGGATCTCTATTACCGCCTGAACGTGGTGCACGTGCACCTTCCGCCCCTTCGGGAGCGCGTCGAAGACATCGAGGTCCTCGCTCGCTTCTTCCTGCATACGTGCTCAGAACGCATGGAGCGTCAGGACCTCGTCGGGTTCACCCACGAGGCGATGGCGGTGCTCAAGGCCCACGACTGGCCAGGCAACATCCGCACACTCGAAAACGCTGTCGAGCGCGCCGTGCTTCTCTGCGAGGGGCCCGTCATTCGCCCCGACGATCTGCCTCCTAAACTGCGCCGCGCCGCGCAGCAGCCACGCAGCAGCCTGCGACCGCTGCCTGACTCTGGCATCGACCTGCGCCTGGCCGTGCAAGAGTACGAGAACGACATGATTCGCCAGGCGCTTGACCGCACCCGCGGCAACAAGAACCGCGCGGCTCAGCTCCTCGGGCTCAACCGCACTACGCTCGTCGAGATGCTCAAGCGCAAGCGCCTCTGAGAGAGGTCTGCCTAAGCCAGCGCCCCCTTCGCCGTCGGGGTGCGCGCGACAGCTTCATCTTCCCTCGGAGAGCCCGCGCCGCAAACCTCGAACGTCTGGACGTTCCAACGTTCAGACGTCTAGACGCTTGAACGTCTGTTCGTCGTTCCGTTGATTTTCGCGGACGGAGCGTGTCCCATCGCCGCGCACGATGGCCATCGTACCTACGCTCTGGCTCGATCCGGCGAGCCTCGAGCTGCGCCTCAACTCCCTCGTGGCCGAGGAGTTCCGGCGCCCCGTCCTCGAACGTCTCGTCGCGCAGCGCGCGCCGATCGCACCCGAGGCCTTCCCCGAACGCATCCTGATCTTCGTCGAGGAACTCGCGAAGATCCTCGAGCCGAGCTCGGCCTGGCTCGACGCGCACCTGTGGGTGGCGGCCACGCGCGAGATCGTCCCATGCGATCCACCGTCGCCGTCGCATCATCGGGTCGAGTTGCACTGGCCCGCGGAGGTCTCGGTAGACGACCTCGCACGCTGGCTCAACACCTCGGCGAGCGACCCGAGCTATGCCAAGAACCTCACGCGGCTCCTCCATGAGTTCGGGCAGACCGACTGGGCGGCCATCGAGCGACTCTTCTCCGACGCGTGGCGACGCAACACCATGGGCCCCGACGCAGCGCCAGAGACGGTCGCCAAGGCCGCCTTCCGCGCCACCTTCGCACGCATCACGCTCACCTTCACCGCGAAGGTGTGCGCGGCCTTCAAAGCCTTCGACGCCGACCGCAACCGCAAGATGATCGCCCTCGACGCGGGGCAGATTCACCACTCGATGCTCAGCGGGATGC
>CAIKNO010000287.1 GCA_903828805.1 uncultured Sandaracinus sp.
CGCCCCGAGTTCGTCCTCACGCCGGGTGATGTCCTCGGCACGCTCGCGGATTCGCTGCTCGCGCGCGGTGAGCGAATGCTCTCGCTGGGTCATGCCGGAAGCCTGCGCGTCCAGCGCCTCCCCTCGCTGCTCGAGCGCCTCCTCGCGGCCGAGCAGAGATTGCTCGTGGGCACCGAGCTCCTTCCGCTTCTCCAGCAACTCCGCCTCGTCCTGCAGGCGGAGCGCATGCGTCGAAGCTGCCTCGAGGTACGCCGCGAGATGCGGCAGGCCGATCACGATCGTCGCCTCGGCCGCGTACCCGGGGACCGGGACTCCCGCTTCGTCGGCGAGCTCCGAGAGCAGGCGGGATCGCTCCAGCAACGCGCGATGCCGCAATTCCTCGGGAACGACCAGCGCCAACTTCTGCCGGGCCGGGTCGTGATAAACGAAGGGCACCGCCAACGGCGCACCCGCATCCACCCGGTGCAGCGCGCCCGAGAACACGGCGTCGCGCAGGTGAGGGTCCGTATGGACATTCACGCCGAAATACACCGACACCGTCCGCCACGTCCCATCGACCAAGGGCAGGTGCACGGCCTGCGCTCGGGTCGCCCCGGCTGGGCCTTGATAGGTCGCCTCGGCGGTCGCTGAGGTCGGCTGGGCCATCCCGTGCGCATCCCGGTTCATCCTGCGTGCTCCCTGTTCGAGATCGTGATCGGTATCACACCTCGTTCCGCGAACGCTATGCTCCGGCACCATGCATGACGACGCCCCCGAGTTGATTCGAACGCTGTCCGACGGCTGCGTTCGCTTCGTGAAGCAGGCCGTGGGGATCGAGCTCGACGGCACCCCCGACACGCTGCCGATCCTCGACCACTACCTCGGCCTCGCGCAGGACGACGATGCCCGCCGCCGGAGCGAGGTGCTCGGCCTGGTCACGACGTCGGCCGGCGCCTACCTCGGCGAGGTCGTTCGTCGGGCATTCCCCTTCGCCCGCTGGCACGTCGTGCCGGACGAGCCCGAGCAATGGCGCATCGAGATGGATCACGTCTTCTTGTCGTTCAACCCGGTGGGCATGGCCCGCGAGGCGGTCACCGGCGCGGGCGAAGAGGGATGGCACGCCCATCTCGAGTTGCTCGAGGAAGACCGCGGATTCGTGGCCGAAGCGCTCGAGCGCGTAGGCGGCGTCCGGGAGGACGACTACCACCGACTCTCGATCCGGTTCGAGGTCCTGGAGCAGACCGTCGCCGTGCTCGAAGCCGCCGAGCAGGCACGGGGGGGCAACCCGAGGCGGTTCAGCGCCGAGGTGTACGCCGTCGCGCTCGGACGGCCGTGGCGACGAAGCCGAGCTGAGCGGGCGACGGGGCGAACAGCGGCCGCGGGCCTCACTCTCGCGCCGCGCGGCCGTCGCCGAGGATCGTCGACCCTGGCACCACCACACCCCTCGGCCGCATGACCACCAAACCGAGCGGACTCAACCCCGACACGCGATATCGGGCTGGCAGGAGGCCCCTGAAAGTCCCTCTGCGGGCGGCATCGACCCAGCCGATCGCGGTCCCCTCGACGACGACCAGGACCCGGGCGTCCGAGTCGTTGACGAGCTCCAGCCCATCGGCCGTCTCCGGCGCGGCGGCCTCGTCGAGCGAACCACGCGCTCGCATCAGCGGTGTGATCCGTGTGAGCGCCGTCGGCTCGAGAAAGGCACGGCTCGAGGCCTGCCCGATCGGCCGTGGTGGGTCCGCCTCGTCCGCTCGAAGAAGGCGACGGGGGAGCTGGATGGGCACGTCCGCGGTCCGCTCCGCGCGCCAAGGGCCGACACGAAACGTCAGCGGCGCGGCCCCTTCACAGCGCCGGAGGACCGCCTCCCGAGGCTCCCCACTCCATTCGGCGATGAGCGCACAGAGGAGCCCGCCCGGGACGCCCGAACCTCGTCGGGTCGGGTCCCGCCGGACGGAGATGGTCGGCCCAGCGGCCGTCGTCGGGCCGCCCTCGAACCACGGCGCGAGCCCACCTGCGACGAGCGGCCGACCGCCGTCTCGGTCGAACACATACACACCTGGGCGGTCCGCGCGGAGCCTCACCTCGGAGCCCGCCTCGACAGGCCAGCCCGCGCCCACGAAGCGAGCTCGAAGTCGGTCTTCGGAGACGTCGACGTAGAGTTCCGCCGAGAGGGCCCCGAGACTCGCATGCTTGCTCCCGAGGACCTCGGGCACCGCAAGTTCCACGCGGTAGACGCACCGCTGGGCTGACACGAGAGCGTCCCCGTCCGCCGCGTCGTCCCGGCTGAACGCACGCGCGATCACGCGCCCGGTGACCGAGCGACCCTGGCCGGTCGCGTCGAGGTCGATGGGCACCTCTGACACCGGTGGCGGCAACGGGAGGCTCCCGCCGGGAGCGAGTTCTTCGATCGTGGCCCCAGCGGGTGCCGGTGGCAACACCGTTCGACGTGGCAGGGGTGGACCCTCGCACCCGGCCGCCACCACCACCACGAGCGCGAACGAGACCAGGACCCACCGGCCCCCCCGCACGTGACCCCGCAGGGCACCGCCGCTGCCGCGGTCGTTCCGCGCTGCAACCGCCGCGGCGGTCGCGTGCGGATTCACGGCAGCGTTCCCTCCAGCCGTGTCCATCCGCCGGGAACCTGCGAATCCCCCACGGTCGTTCCGACGCCGATGCCGACGCCCGCCGCCACCGCCACGACGCCGATCGCGGTCCAGAACCACCACTGCTCCCACAACTCGGCTGGACGCTCGGAGGGCGCTCCGCCGCCGCCATCGACCGGGCCCGCGATCGAGCCGTCGAGCGACACCCCACGGTAGAGTTCGACCGCCAGCTGGCGCGCCGTCTCCATCCCCGCTTCGTCGATGCTCAGCGAGCCTTCGCGCGACGCCAGCAAGAAACGGGTGCGTACGTCGTAGAGCCAGAGCTGCACGTGCACAGCGTCCGCGTCCACTGGGCTCACGACCCCGAGCAGGACCTGGGCCGCGCCCACCACATTGCCGAGACTGCGAAGGCTATCGCCGGCGCGCGGTTCGCCGAGCTCCCGCCTCAGGCCGCTCTGGGCCTCGGGCGAGCTGATGAGTCGAGAACGCTCGTTCGGCGCGAGGGCATAGCGGACCGTCGAGCCCCCGGCCGCGAGCGCCGCTCGCCGGATGGTCCGATCGAATCCCAGATGCTTGATCGTGACGTAGTGGTCCCCCACCAGCAGTCCGGACACGCGTGCAGGAGACGGCCCGTAGCTGCGACCGTCGACGTAGATCTCGGCGCCTTCCGGTTCCGTCGTGACGGTCAGCGTCGCACGCGCTCCCGACGTGACCCTCGATCGCACGCGATCGAACACGTCCTCGAAGGCCGCAGGGTACCGCGTCGCGTCGTAGGTGTGGCCCTCGCGGAACACGACGACGCGCTCCATCAACGCCTCGCATTCGCGGGTCCGACGCGACCGACAGCGGGAGACCGCAGCGAGCATGTAGGCGTCGATCAACTGTTCTCTGCGCACCGACTCGAGGTTCGCCTCGAACGCCTCGATGAGGCGGTCCGCACGGTCCGACGCATCCCGGGCATCGCCATCTCGAACCTGATCTGCGAGAGGCTCGAGTTCCTCGATCGACATCTGCAGGTCCTCCGAGAACGGAGGCGGAGACAGCACATCGACCGGGTGCACGAAACGAATGCCCGCGACTTCGGCCAGCCCGCGGCGTAGTCCGATCGACACGGTCGCGCCCTGGCCTGCGGTGGCGCCGCCCTCGAGCAACATCAGGGCGGTCGTGGGAACGCTGCTGGAGGCGCCGTCTTCACCGTCCTGGGCGAAGGCTCGAGGGGCCGGCAGCGAGAACGCCGCCAAGAACCCTGCCGTCGCCAGCAGCAGCGTCCGCGCCCCGCGCGTCCGCCCGAAGGGACGCGACAACCTCGTCGCGCCGACGCCGTGTGCGGTCGACCGTTCCATCAGAACTCGAGGATGACCTGGCCCTGAGGATTGTTCCCCAGGCCCGGCCCCTGACCGGACACGCCGACGCCGACGCCGACCCCGACGCCCGTCGCCACGACCACGCCGCCGACGATGGCCCAGAACCACCATTGCTCGATCA
>CAIKNO010000288.1 GCA_903828805.1 uncultured Sandaracinus sp.
GTCGAGTTGCCGATGTGGTCGTCGCCCTCGTTCCAGCGGGCGGCGATCGAATCCCTCAGCCTGGCCTTCGGGCCCTGAGGAACACCTCTCGAGCCCGGAGGCACGAGCACGATGCGACGCGGTCCCATCCATCACCCCATCCAGGCGATTCTCGACGAGATCTGGGACGCGGGGCACACCCCGCGCCTGCAGATCGACGCGCGGCGCGAGGACGTCGTCGTGCCCGAGTTCGTCAAGGCCCGCTGGGGCGCGGCGCTGGTTCTGGACCTCGACGCCGCCTGGCCGCTCCATCTCGAGACGACGAAGGAGGCGCTCTCGGTCGACCTCGCGTTCCAGGGCACCGTGACCCGATGCGTGTTGCCGTGGGCCTCCATCGACGTCGTGATCGACCGCACCACGGGGCGCGGGGTGCGGTTCGATCCGCGCGAGCAGCCGCCCGCCGCGCCGGCGGAGGCGACGGCGCCCCGGACCACGCTGAAGGCCGTGGCCCCACCCGACGAGGCCTCCTCGGGGCGCTCCGAGGCGGGCTCGGCCGACGACGATGCGGGTGGGAAGGGCGCCTCGCCCGTGGTGCCGGAGGTGTCGCCGGGTGGGCCGGAAGCGCCGCCGCCGGGGCAGGGCGCGGACGACGAGGCGCGCAAGCGACGGGCGCGCTTCAAGGTGATCGACGGGGGGCGCTGAGCGCCGGCGACGATGCAGCCGAGCCCGATGCCAGAGGCCAGCATCGCGGGGCTTCCGCTCGTGACCATCGTCGCGCTCGGAGTGCTCTCGCTCTTGCCGATCGCGTTCATGACGACCACGAGCTTCCTCAAGATCTCGGTCGTCTTCTCGATCCTGCGGAACGCGCTCGGCGCGGGCCAGGTGCCGAGCACGACCGTCGTGAGCGCGCTCGCGGCGATCCTGACGCTCTACGTGATGGCGCCCGTCGGCCACGCGATGGTCGATGCGACGGCCCCGACCTTCGCCCGCATCGACGCACGGGTTCCGCTCGCGAGCAGCGACGCGGTGGTGGAGTCGTTCGAGCTCGGGCTCGCGCCGCTGCGCGGGTTCCTCGAGCGCAACGCCGCGGCCCGCGAGCGCGCGCTCTTTCTCGACCTGGCGCGCCGCGCCCGGCCCGCGGAGCAACGCGCCGGCGTCGGCGAGCACGACCTGCTGGTGGTGCTGCCGGCGTTCGTGATCACCGAACTCTCCGAGGCGTTCCAGATCGGGTTCCTGGTGTTCATCCCGTTCTTGGTGGTCGACATGGTCGTCGCGAACGTGCTCCTCGCGCTCGGCATGCACATGCTCAGCCCCACCCAGGTGAGCATGCCGTTCAAGCTCCTGCTCTTCGTGCTCGTCGACGGGTGGTACCTGCTCGCCCGGGCGCTCGTCCTGGGGTACGCATGAACGAGCCTCCGTCCGGGCTTCGCCCAGCCTCCGAGGTGAGCGAGGCGTCCGAGTCGCGGGCAGCAACCGTCGCGGAGGGGCGGCCGATCCGGGAGGTGCGCCAGCTGCTGGGCGAGCTCGGCGAGGCGCGGCAGCAACTCCACGAGTTCAGGGACCGCGTGCACCTCGGCGTGTGCTCGGTCGGGGCGGGGGTGATGGGATGCCTCGCGGTGGTCCAGACGATGCTCCCCACCACCCTGCTCGACCCGTCCCGGGCGGTCGGGGTCCCCGTGGCGGTGGCCTCGCTGATGGCCTTGTTCGGGCTGAAGGCCCGCGTCACGGGGCGGGTCGCGCCGTCCGATCGCATCACCCTGCTGACCCTCGTCCTCTTCGCTTTCGCCGGCGCGGTGTGGCTCAACGGCATCTTCCCGGTGCTCGTCCTGCCGGGGGTGCTGACGATGGTCTACCTGAGCCAGTCGCTCCCCGTCGCGCGTCGGGCCTCGGTGGGGTTCATGCTCGTGTCGGCGATGCTCCCGTTCCGCGGCGAGGTCGACCCGAGCCTGCTCGCCCGGCTGCAGGCCGGTTCGGCGGTGGTGATCCTGCTGCTGGACATCTTGATGCGCCGGATCGAGGCCACGGTGGCGCTCTTCGACTCGGCCGCCGGGACGCTCAAGGGCGTCTCTTCGCAGCTGCTGGTCGACAACGAGGCGCTGGCGCGCGCGACGGCCGAGGCGACCCAGGCCTCGCAGGCGAAGTCGGAGTTCCTGGCGAACATCAGCCACGAGATCCGCACCCCGATGAACGCCATCGTCGGGATGAGCTACCTCGCCTCGACCACCTCGATGACCCCCCAGCAGCGCGTGTACCTGGACACGATCACGCGCTCGTCGCGCCATCTGCTCGGCGTCCTCAACGACGTGCTCGATCTCTCCAAGATCGAGGCCGGAAAGCTGACGACCGAGACCGCGCCGTTCGCGCTCGCCGGGGTGATCGACGGGGTGTGCGACCTGGTGCTCGGCAAGTGCAGCGAGAAGGGGCTCGAGCTGGTGGTCGACGTCGGCGCGGACGTCCCCGACGTGCTCGTGGGCGACGCGCTGCGGCTGCGCCAGATCCTCGCGAACTTGCTTGGAAACGCGGTGAAATTCACCGAGCGAGGCGAGGTCGGGCTCCACGTCCGGGTGCGCGAGGCCCGAGGCGAGAGCGTCGCCCTCCGCTTCGAGGTGCGGGACACCGGCATCGGGATCTCGGAAGCCCAGCGGGCGATGCTCTTCCAGAACTTCCAGCAGGGTGACGCCTCGACGACCCGACGCTTCGGGGGTACGGGGCTGGGGCTCGCGATCTCGCGCAACCTCGCGGTGCTGATGGGGGGCGATGTCGGGGTCGAGAGCGAGCCCGGCGTGGGGTCGACGTTCTGGCTCGACCTGCCCTTCGAGCGGGCGGCCGCGGGCGCGCTCGCGGAGCGTTCGGGGACCCTGACCTCGACTCCACCAGGTCCGATCCAAGGCGCGGGGTCGCTCGAGGCGGTCCGCGGTGCACGGGTGCTGCTCGTCGAGGACAACGAGCTCAACCAGGAGGTCGCGTCGGGGCTCTTGCGGCATTGCGGGGTCTCGGTGGAGGTCGCGGAGAACGGCGCGGTGGCCGTCGCGCGGCTGCAGGCAGAGTCCTTCGACCTGGTGCTGATGGACATGCAGATGCCGGTGATGGACGGCCTCGCCGCCACGCGGGCGATCCGCGCGCTGCCGGCAGGGGCGGCCGTGCCGATCGTGGCGATGACCGCGAACGCCATGGACTCCGACCGCCTTCGCTGCCTCGAGGCGGGCATGAACGATCACCTGGGCAAGCCGGTCGAGCCCGACGCCCTGCAGCAGGCGCTGGTCCACTGGATCACGCCGGCGCGCGGTTGACCGGCGCTCCTCCGGCCCTCTAGCCTCGAGGGCAGCCGATGCCCATCGTCGCGACATCCTCGGGCCCGGGGCAGCCGGTCGGCGACGCGTCCCGAGCGGCGCGCGAGGCGGGGCGCCGTCCGGGACGGGCATGCGTCCTGTGGGCCTGCCTGTCGTGCCTCGCGCTGGTCGGTTGCGATGGGGAGATCGACCCGGGACACGCGGGACCCGGCGTGCGGCGCGGGTCGCTGCAGCCCGCGCCCGCGGGGTTGCGAACGCTGACACCGCCGCAATACGAGGCGACCGTGCGCGGCGTGCTCGGGCTCGGTCCCGCCGGATCGGACGAGGCGCCGGTCGCGCCGCTCGGGCAGTGGGCGACCTCCGAGGGCGCGGCGAGGGGCGGTCTTTCTCCCCAGATCGTGGGGGAATTCGAGGAGGCCGCGCGGGACGCGGCCGCGTACATGTTCTCGGAGCCCGCGCGTCGGGACGCATGGGTGGGTTGCACCCCCGCCCTCGGACCCGGTGATGCGTGCACCGCCGCGTTCGTCGCGCGGGTCGGGCGCCGCGCGGTCCGGAGGGACCTCGACGACGAGGAATTCGCCCGCTGGACCGGGCTGGCCGAGGCGCTCGGGGCCGCAGAGGGATCGGCCCACCGCGGGCTCGAGCTCACGCTCTCGGGCCTTCTTCAATCGCCTAATTTCCTCTATCGCGTCGAGCTCGGTGAGGTTGGGCTGGAGGCGGGCGACCTCGACGGGCGCGTGCCCTACACCGACCACGAGATGGCCACCCGGCTCGCCTTCCTGCTCTGGGGCGAGGGGCCCGACGAAGGCCTGCTCGACGCCGCCGATCTCGGGGAATTGAGCGCGCCCGACGACCTCGATCGCGTCATCGACGCCATGCTCGACGACCCGCGGGCAGCGCGCGGCGTCGAGCGGTTTCTCGGTGAACTGCTCTCGCTCGATGCCCTCTCGACCCTCGACAAGGACGCGGAGGTGCTGCCCGGGTTCGCGTCGCTGCGCGCGCCCCTGAGGGACGAGCTGCTCCGCACGGCCGTCCAGGGCCTGGCCGAAGGGGGATTCCCGGGGATGTTCCGGACGCGGTCGGTGTTCGCATCGCCCGAGACGGCCGCGCTCTTCGGGCTCGACCCCGCGGCGCTCCCCGCGACGATGGAGGCGGGACCCCTCGAGGGCCGAGCGGGGATCTTGACCACGCCCGGCTTCCTCGCGATGCACGCGTACCCGGGCAAGACGTCTCCCGCGCTCCGTGGCCTGGCCGTCCGACGCACGTTCCTCTGTCAGGACATCCCGCCGCCGCCGCCGGGCGTCAGCACGGTGCTGCCGACCATGGTCGGCACGGAGCTGGTCACGGCGCGGGAGCTCGTCGCGGCACACCAGACCGAACCCTCGTGCGCCGGATGCCACAGTCTCATCGACCCCATCGGACTCGGCCTCGAGCGCTTCGACACCGTGGGCGTGCGCCGCGACACCGAGAACGGGCTGCCGATCGACGAGGCCGGCCAGCTCGACGGTGCGCCGTTCTCCGACTCGATGGGACTCGGGGCGGCCGTCGCGTCGCACCCTGCGCTGCTGCCGTGCATGGCCTCGAAGCTTCTCGCCTACGCCGAGGGGATCACCGTCCCCACGCGGCACCGGGACGTGTCCGTCCTCGCCCGCGGCACCGGGGACGTGCGCGCGATGCTCCGGGCCCTGGCGCGGAGCGACCACTTCCGGTTCTCCTGGCCCTTGCCCATCGAGGAGGCCGCGCCATGAGCGGGCGACGACATCTGACGCGGCGCGCGGTCCTGCGCGGCGCCCTCGCGTTCGGCGGTGCCGTGTCGGTCGGGCTGCCGTTGCTCGACGCGATGGTCAATTTCTCCGGGACCGCGCACGCCGACGGGACGTCGTTCCCGCATCGCTTCGTCCTGTGGTTCTGGGGCAACGGCACGCATCCCGGCGCATGGGCCCCGACGGCGACCGGCCCCGAGTGGGTGGCCGAAGGGCTGCTGCGCGGCCTCGCGCCGGTGAAGCGCCACGTGACGGTCGTGTCGGGCACGCGGTTGCCGACCCGGGGCGTCAACAACCCGCACGTCGAGGGCGCCGCGGGCATCCTCACGGGCGGCAACCCGGTGATCCACCCCGAATTCAGCGGGAGCAGCGACTGGGACTACATGACGGTCCCGCTGCCGTCGGTCGACGAGCTCGCGGCCGACCTCGTCGGACCGGCGCCGTTCCGATCGCTCGTGCTCGCCGTGACCGACCTGCACGGGGTGGCCGGGCCGGGGACCGCCGTGCGGTACACCTCGCACCGCGCGCCCTACCTGTTCAACGCGCCGACCTTCGATCCGGCGGCCGTGTACGGGCGCCTCTTCGGCGCACGCCCCCCCGACCTCTCCCGCGCGAGCGTGCTCGACGCGGTGCTCGCCGATGGACGGGCGCTGCGGTCCCGCCTGGGCGCCGAGGACCGCGCGCGGCTCGAGCATCACCTCGACGCGCTGCGCGAGCTCGAGGGGCGCGTGCGCTCGGGGCTGCCGGAGCTCTCGTGCACCCGGCCCGAGGCCCCGGCCCCGACGACCTCGTACCGCGAGCGGGCGCGCACGATGGCCTCGCTGTCGGCGATGGCGTTCGCGTGCGACCTGACGCGGGTCGTCTCGATGGAGTTCTCGAGCCCCGCGTCCCATTCCGGCTACCCGGACATCTTCCCCGACGGGCTCATCCACAACGGCGCCCGGACGAGCTTCCACGAGTACGAGCACTCGCTCGGTTACACCGCGAACGTGCGCCGTGGCCTGCAGTACTTCGTCGACCTCTTCGGTGATTTTCTCGGCGAGCTCGCGGCGCGACCCGAGGGCGAGGGGTCGCTGCTCGACCACGCGCTGGTGCTCGGGACCTCCGAGGTGGCCGGCGGCGCGTCGCACACGTTCTCGGACTTCCCACTGCTCTTGGCCGGCGGCGCGAACGGTCGGGTCCGTCAGCCGGGGACGCATCTTCGGCTCGATGGGGCGCTCGCGACGCGGGTGCCGCTCACGTGTCTGCGGGCGCTCGGCTCGACGGCCGAGGCCTGGGGCCAGGCCCAGTTCCGGACGGGCGACGCCCTCTCGTCGGTGCTCGCGCCCTGAGCGCGCCGTTCTCATGAGGGCCGAAGCCTTCACCCATTCCGCGTTCGATGCGCTCCGTGGTCCGCTCGAGCGGTTCGGGGACGTGACGATGCCCGACGTGGCCATGATCGATGAACGCCTCGGGCCGCTCGCGGGCGTGCGCTTCGAGGTGCAGCGCAAGGTGCGTCGACCGCGGGGGCCGCGCCGGACGGACGCGCTCTACGATGGTCGCATCGTCGTGCATGGGTGCGTGCCGACCCGGCGGGGCTCGCTCCACGACCTGATGAACGCGCTCGCATGGGCCGCGTTTCCGAGGGCCAAGAGGGCCCTTCACGCGCGGCAGTACGCGGCCCTGCGGGCGCGGCTCGGGGATGCGGCCGCGCAGCTTCCCGCCGCACGCACGCGGGAGCAGGACGCCCTCTCGCTGCTGGACGAGGGAGGTCTGCTCTTGCTCGCGCTGCGCGACGGCGACGGGGCCCGTCGAGCGCTGGCCGAAGGCGACTTCGGTGCGCTCCGCGCGAGGGTCGACGCGGGCGCGCTGGTGCCGCTCGTCTTCGGCCACGCGATCACCGAGCACATCGCGCTCGGTCGGGTGCCCGCGCCGCGGGCCTCGACGCTGGTGCTCGAGCCCGCGGCCACGACGACCGGAGCGGTGTCACCCCGGGACGCCGTGTCGCTCGCGGACGCCGCGCTCGCGGTGCACTTCGAGACGCCCGGCTCGTGCATGCAGCCCTCCCCGTGGCCAGCGGTGCCCATCGACGCGCTTCTCCCGCCCGGCCCGTGAGGTCGAGCCCGACCAAGGACCACGGGCGGCCGCGTCCCCCGCCTCGGGGGGACGACCTTCGGGCGGCGCGCTCAGGGCCGTCGTGCGGATTCGAGCAGGATGGCCCGCTCGGCCCGCGCCATCGAGGCGCGCGCGGCGTCGATGGCATCGGGCGTCACCGAGACCGAGTCGATGCCGAAGCGGACGAGCCGCTCCGCGAAGTCGGGATGGGTCGAGGGGGCCTGGCCGCACAGCGAGGTCGAGAGCCCGTGCACCCGCGCGGTCTCGACGATCTGTCCGATCACGTCGAGGACCGCCTCGTCGCGCTCGTCGAAGAGCTCCCCGCAGAGCGCCGAGTCGCGATCCACGCCGAGCACGAGCTGCGTGAGGTCGTTCGAGCCGATGGAGATCCCATCGATGCCGAGCTTCGCGTACGCCGGGATCCAGTACGCCGCGGAGGGCACCTCGGCCATCACCCACTTCCAGAGGCCTCGCTGGCGTCCGAGGCGATGGCGCCCGACGCGCTCGAGGCAGGCTTCCACCTCCCAGCGGGTCCGCGCGAAGGGCAGCATCAGGTGCACGTGCGGCACCTCGTCGCGCACCCGCGCCAGCACCTCGAGCTCGAGGTCGAAGACCGACGGATCCTTGAGGTATCGATAGCATCCGCGGTAGCCGATCATCGGGTTGGCTTCCTGCGGCTCCCACGTCGCTCCGCCCTCGAGCGCACGGAACTCGTTCGTGCGGAAGTCGTGGGCCCGGTAGACCACCGGGCGCGGCGCGAAGGCGCGCGCGATCCGAAGGACCCCCGCCTGCATGCGCGAGATGAACTCCTCCTGTTTGCCCGCGGCGATCATCGCCCGCGGATGCACGCCTCCCAGCGCCTCGACCAGCATCGACTCGGCCCGCAGCAGGCCGACGCCATCGACCGGCAGCGCGGCGACCGCTTCGGCTTGCGAAGGGGTGGCCAGGTTCACGTAGAGCTTCGTGGCCAGGGCCTCGAACAGGGCCATCGGGGCCATCGATCGCCGGACGGCGGCGGCCCCCGCTTCGTACGCGGCGATCGCGGCGTGCGGGCTCCGGGACGGGGTCTCGGCCTCGGCCTCGGCGAGGGCCGACGCGCCCACCACCTCCCCGGCGACGACCTGTCCGCGCGTGCCGTCGACGGTCACGATCTCGCCCTCGCGCAGCAACCGGGTGGCGTCCCGCGTGCCGACGACGCAAGGGATGCGGAGCTCCCGGCTGACGATCGCGGCGTGGCACGTCACGCCGCCCCCGTCGGTGACCAGGGCCGCGGCGCGCCGAAGAGTGGCCATCCAGTCGGGGCTCGTCATCGGCGCGACGAGCACTTCGCCGTTCTCGAGCCGGCCGCCTTCGGAGGGCGACGTCATCACGCGCACCCTTCCGCTGCCTCGGCCGGGCGCGGCCGCGAGGCCTGTGAGGAGCACCGCGCCCTTGGTGCGCTGCTCATCGTGCAGGGTGGTGATCGGCCGGGACTGCACGATGTGCGTGGTGCCGGCGGCCATGGCCCATTCGATGTCCTGCGGTGAGCCGTAGTGCCGCTCGATGCGCTGCCCGAGCGCCGCGAGCGCGAGGACTTCCTCGTCCGACAGCACGCGCACGCGCCGGCGCTCGGCGGGCACGTCGAGGCGAAGCGTGGTGCCGTCCGGCCCACGGACGATCTCGAACTCCTTCGAGCCGATCCGCGCCGAGAGCACCGTGCCGCTCGCGCCGTCCACGACGTAGGTGTCGGGCTCGACCTGCCCGCTCACGACGATCTCGCCGAGCCCGTAGGCGGCTTCGATCACCAGGTGGCTCCGCGTTCCGGTCGACGGATCGGCGGTGAACATCACGCCGGATCGTTCGGAGTCGACGAGCCGCTGCACGATGACCGCGATGGCCGGCTCGGCGTCCAGGCCGAGTCCCGCGCGGTAGGCGAGCACCCTCGTGCTCCACAGCGATTGCCAGCAGCGCAGGACCGCATCGACCACGGCGTCGTCGCCGACGACCCCGGTGAAGGTCTCGTTCATCCCCGCGAACGAGGAGCCCGCGGTGTCTTCCATGGTCGCGCTCGAGCGCACGGCCACGGGCACCGAGTCGCCGAGCGCGTGGTAGGCGCGGACGATGTCGCGGCGCAGTCCGTCGGAGATGCCGGCCTGGGCCACCGCCGCGCGCGCCTCGTCCGAGCGGGCGCGGAGGGTGCCGTCGTCGAGCGTGTCCTTGGAGCGCGCGATCGACGCGAGCTTCTCCCGGACGTCGCCGCGCTGCATCGCCGACAGATACGAAGGGGCGGGGACGACGAAGCCATCGGGGACCTCGAGTCCCATCGACATCAGCTCGCCGAGGTTCGCGCCCTTGCCGCCGGCGATGGGCACGTCGGTGAGGCGCAGGTCGCCGAGGGAACGGACGATCGGAGTCGGACGTCGGTGGGAAGGTGAAGGAACGGAGAGCTCGCGCATGAGCGCCCACGTAGTTCCCCGGCGTCGGCGTCACGAGGGCTTGCGGACGCAGGTCAGGGGCGCATCTCGGTCGCAGCCAGCAGAGAGGTGCACGATGGGCGAGCTCGAGGGCAAGGTGGCGATCGTGACCGGGGCAGCGGCGGGGATCGGTGCGGCGGCGGCCGAACGGTTCGTCCTCGAGGGGGCCGCGGTGATGCTCGTGGACAGAGACGAGGCGGGTCTGCGCTCCGTCGCGCAGAGGCTCGGGGCCGAGCGCGCGGCGTTCACCGTCGCCGACGTGTCCGCGCCCGACGCGGTGAAGCACTTCGTCGAGCGCACCGCGCAACGCTTCGGGGGCATCGACATCTTGTTCGCGAACGCCGGCGTCGAGGGGCGCGTCGGCCCGATCGAGGCGTGCCCGGTGGCCGAGTTCGACCGGGTGATGGCCGTCAACGTGCGAGGGCCCTTCCTCGCCATCCAGGCGGTGGTGCCGGCGCTCGCCGCCCGCGGCGGAGGGAGCATCGTCGTCACCTCGTCCATCGCCGGACTCGTCGGCTCACCCGGGCTCGCGCCCTACGTCACCAGCAAGCACGCGGTGCTCGGCCTCGCCCGGGCGGCGGCGCTGGAGCTCGCGCCGCGGGGCATCCGCGTCAACGTCATTCACCCCGGCCCCATCGACAACCGGATGATGAGGTCGATCGAGACTCAGCTCTCGCCCAACCATCCGGACGACGCGAAGACGGGCTTCGAGGCGCGTGTCCCCCTCGGCCGCTACGGCACCAACGAGGAAATAGCGCAACTGGCGCTCTTCCTCGTGGGTGCGCGTTCGTCGTACTGCACCGGGGCGTCGTTCGTCGCGGACGGCGGGTTCGTCGCCCAGTGAGGCTCGCCGGGGTGACGCCCCCCGAGCGGGTCAGCCGAGCGCCGACAACATCGTCTCGGCGTTGCTGACCTCGAACTTCTGCGGCTTCTCGATGAAGAGCTGTCGCACGACGCCGTCCTCGACGAGCATCGAGAAGCGCTGCATCCGGAGGCCCATGCCGAAGGGCGTCAGGTCGAGCTCGAGGCCGAGCTTCTTCGTGAAATCGGCGCTTCCGTCGCCGAGCATGCGGACCTTGCCGAGGGCGCCGAGCTGCTGTCCCCACGCCGCCATCACGAAGCCGTCGTTGACGGAGACGCACCAGATCTCGTCCACGCCCTTGGCCGCGAGGGACTCGCGGTGCGTCACGTAGCCGGGCACGTGCTGCGCCGAGCAGGTGGGGGTGTACGCGCCGGGCAGGCCGAACACGACCACGCGCTTGCCTCGGGTCGCCTCGGTCACCGACACGGGGGCCGGGGAGAGCGGGCAGGCATCACCGAACTGGGTGGACTCGGAGAGGGTGGCTTCGGGAAGGCGGTCGCCGATCTGAATGGTCATGCCGCCCGGTCTTGGATCGCTCCTCGAGAAGGTCAACCGAGATTTCTTCGGCCGGGTCGCCGCCCGCGCGGCTGCGCATCGCCGCGGGGTCGATCGGGCGAAGGGCGTCCGCGGGCCCCGGGGTGACGCGTGGCGCGGCCCACCCGCGGGGCGCATGCTCGCGCCCGTGTCCAAGGCCATCCGCGCGGCGTCGGGGACCGCAGCCCCGATCCCCGGCCACGTGCTGCTGGCGCTCGGGCTCGTCTACGCGATCTGGAGCTCGACGTACCTGGCGATCCGGGTGGTCGTGCACGCGATGCCACCGCTCTCGAGCGGTGGCGTGCGGTACCTCGCGGCGGGCTTGGTGCTCCTCGCGCTGCAGGCGCTCCGGCCGCGCCGGCTCGCCGCGGTCCCGCAGCCCGAGGGGGCCTCGTCTCCCGTCGCGCGGCTCCCGAACGCGCGGCTCCCCAACGCGAAGCAGTGGCTGGCCGCCGTCCCCGTCGGGGTGCTGCTCTTCGCGGTGGGCAACGGCCTCGTCGCGTCGGCCGAGCGGACGATCTCGTCGGGCGTCGCCGCCGTGGTCTGCGGCACGACGCCGCTGTGGGCGGGGATCCTCGGCCGGTGGTTCGGAGAGCGGGCAGGAGTACAGGAATGGCTCGGGATGGGGCTGGGCTTCGCGGGGGTGCTCGTGCTCGGGCTCGGAGGCGAGCTCAGCGGGGACCCCTGGGCCGCGGGGCTGCTGCTCCTGGCACCGATCGGCTGGGCCTTCGGTTCGTTGTGGTCGCGAAGGCTCCCCCTGGCGCCCGGCGCCGCGGGGGCCGCGGCCCAGATGATCACCGGCGGCGCGGCGATGCTGCTGATCGGCTGGGCGACGGGGGAGGTCATGCCCGACCACGTCGAGCCGACGGCCCTGCTCGCGCTGCTCTACCTGGCCGTGGTGGGCTCGATCGTGGGGTTCTCGGCCTACCATCATCTGCTCGCGCACGCGCGGCCTTCGCTCGCGATGAGCTACGCGTACGTGAACCCGATCCTCGCCGTCGCCCTCGGCGCCGCGGTCGGGGGCGAGTCGCTGGGCGCGGGCGAGCTCGTCGCGGCGCTCTTGATCGGCGCGGCCGTGGTGCTGCTGGTGCGCGGCAAGGGCGGCCCGGCATCGACCCGCAGTTGACGTCGGCCCTGCGTGGGGGCACACCCCGCTCGATGGCTTCAGGCAAGTCCGATCGTCGTGGGCTTCTCGAGGCGGAGGTGGTCCGCCTCCGCGGCGAGATGGCGCATCTGGAGCGGCAATGGGCCCGCAAGTTCCGGCTGGTGGCGTTCGCGTTGACCGCGGTGCCGGCCTATCTGCTGTTCGGCGGCGTCGTCGCGGGCGTCGTCGTCGTCTGCACGCCGGCCCTCGTCGCGACCCAGGCGTACCTGCTCTACGTCCGCATGGTCGAGTGCTCGCAACTGATTCGCGAGACCCGCGCGGAGATCGCGCTCCTCGGCGCCTGACGGCCTCGCGCGGTCGACCTCGAGACGCGGTCGATCTCGAGGCGCGGTCGATCTCGAGTCGCGGTCGATCTCGAGGCGCAGGGGCGTGGTGGCCCCCGGGGCGTCCCCTGTGGTACGCCCGGACCATGTCTCTCCTTCGCATGTCTCCCGCCCGCGGTCGTTCGTGGCTGCGTCGCGCGTCGATGGCCTCCACGGTGGCCGCACTCGGACTGGCCGCACTTGGCCTTGCCGCGCTCGGCTGTGATCCGGCCGCGCCCGCGCGTGACGGCGGGGGGGCCTCGCCCGATCTCGACGGCGGCTCCGTCGATGCCGGACGACCAGCGGAGGGCAGCGACGCGGCCATGCCTGCGACCGACGCGGGGATGGGGCCGCCGCGGACGCTCGGAACGGCGGAACGCCCGGCGACGCTGGTGGTTCCGTCCGCACACGATGGCGTGACCCCGCTGCCGGTCGCGATCCTGCTCCACGGGTACTCGACCGCGGGGAACATCCAGGACCTCTATTTCGGCGCGTCCCGACACGCGCGGGCGAACGGCTACTACCTGGTCATCCCCGACGGGACCCGCGATGCGGGCGGCAACCGCTTCTGGAACGCCACGCCCGCTTGCTGCGACTTCGGAGGCACGGGGGTCGACGACGTCGCGTACCTGCGCGGCCTGCTCGATCAGGTCGAGGCGAGCGTGCCGGTCGACACGACGCGCGTGTACTTCTTCGGCCACTCCAACGGCGGCTACATGAGCTACCGCATGGCGTGCGAACTGTCGGATCGGATCACCGCGATCGTCAGCCTCGCCGGGGCCGACTTCCTCGGCGACATGGACTGCGTCCCGACCCGCCCGCTCTCGGTCCTTCAGGTGCACGGCACGCTCGACACGAGCGTCGCGTACGGGGGCTCCGCGGCGTACCCGAGCGCGCGCGCGGCCGTGGTCCGTGCGGCGACCCGCGCCGGCTGCGACCCGATGTCGGTGCAGACGCTCGATCCGCTCGATCTCGACACGACGCTCCCCGGCTCGGAGACGCGTGTCGAGCGCTGGTCGACCGGGTGCACGGCGGGCCTCGACGCGGAGCTGTGGACCATCGAGGCCGGGCTGCACATCCCGACCTTCGGCCCGTCGTGGATGCCTGCGATCATGGGCTGGATGTTGCGGCACCAGCGCTGAGGTCCGGGGTGGACCTTGGCGCTTCGCTGGCGCGCGCAGGGCTTCGCGCTAGATCCGGTCCCATGCTTCGAGCAGCCCGTCGGTCGTTCTCCCTCGCGTCGTGCGTGCTCGGGGCGGGCCTCTGCGCCTCGGCGTGCACGGCCCGGACGGCCGTCATCGACGTGCCTGACGCCGGACCTCTGCTCGACGCAGGGGAGGCGGCGGATGCCGCCGCCGCGGATGCCGGGCGCGATGCGGGGCCGTCGATCGACGGGGGTCCCCGCCTCGACGACGTGCTCGTCTACGCGCACTCGCCCGACACGCTCTTCACCTTCTCGCCGTATACGAACACGGTCGCGCCGATCGGACGCTTCACCGAGCCGAGCGGCGCCAACGCGCCGGACATGGTCGATCTCGCGGTCGACTCCGACGGCCTCGTGTTCACGACGAGCGCCCGCGCGCTCTACCGGGTCGATCCGCTGACGGCGGTCGCGACGAAGGTCGGCGACTTCGCGGCGGTCAGCGACCAGTTCTTCGGGCTCACGTTCCTCGTCGCCGGGGAGCTCGGACCGGACGAGGTCCTGGTCGGCGCCACGAACGCGGGCGAGTACTTCCGCATCAACACCAACAACGCCCGCACGACGCGGCTCGGGCAGTACCCGGACGAATGGACGTCGAGCGGCGACCTCGTGTCGGTGGCGGGGCTCGGCACCTTCGCGACGCTCCGGCGGGCGGACTATCCGGACAGCGACGTCGTCGCGCGGATCACGTTCCGCGCGGACGGCACGAGCGCCGTGACCGTGCTCGGCCCGGCGGGCTTCCGACAGCTCTTCGGCCTGGGCTACTGGGGCCGCGACCTCTACGGGTTCTCGAACTCCGGCGAGCTCGTGCGCATCGATCGGACGACCGGGGCGGGGACGCTCGCGACGGCGATGACCGGCACCGACCGGTTCTGGGGCGCCGGCGTCACCACCCAGGCGCCCGTTCTGTTCTGAGCGCCGCGCGTGGCCCGTGCGGGCCCCTCCGCGGGCCTTTCGCGTGTGGCGCGTGGCGGTGAATACCTGCGCGGGTCCGCGCGTTCGACCGACGGAACATCATGCGACGCAGCGTCCTCACCGCACTCTCCCGGGCCACGCGGGGCCCGATCTCCGTCCGACCGGGCGGCCCCGGCCAGTTCGCGTGGGTGGCGCTCTTCGCCCTCGCGCTCTCGGCCCTCGCGGCTTTCGCGCCCAGCCGGCCCGCGCGCGCGCAGACCCCCGTCACGGCGGACGTCGTCGCGGCGCGCGTGCAGGCGTTCTACGACCAGACCCGCACGTTACAGGCGCGCTTCTCCCAGCACTTCTGGAACCGCGTCTACGGGCGCACCCAGAGTTCGCGCGGCCGGCTCTCGATCCGGCGTCCCGGTCAGGTCCGCTTCGATTACGCAGCGCCGTCGGGGAAGGTCCTCGTGAGCGACGGGCGACAGTGGACGATGTTCGAGCCCATCGAGGGGGGCCCCGGTCAGTACGCCCGTGGCGATGCCGCGGCGGCGAGCACGAGCGCCCTCGGCTTCTTGATGGGCACGGCGCGGATCACCGACTTCAACCGCTCGTTGCGCGCTCCGAGCGCCACGCAGCCGGCGCACACCGACGCGCTCGAGCTCCGGCCGCGGCGGCCCGACCCGCACTTCACGCGGATCGTCGTCTACGTCGACAACGATCCGAGCGCGCTCGGCGTCGTGCGGCGCGTGAGCATCGAGGACGCCGACGGCAACTGGAACCGCTTCGACTTCCAGGAGCTCCGCTTCAACCGCGAGATCGGGGCCGAGACCTTCCGCTTCGTGCCGCCGGCCGGGGCCCGCGAGCTCACGGCACCGTCGCCCGCTCCCGCCTCCGCGGCGCCCGCGCCGTGACCGGGAAGGCGGCGTCTCGTCGGCCTCGCCGAGCGCGACGCGTCCGGGGCGCATCGTGCGATGGCCGGGTGTTCCCTGGACGCGGGGACCGGCGGCGGGGCGCCAACGGTGCTACCGATGGCGCCTTCCGATGAACAACATCGAGTGCATCGTTCTGGACTTCGACGGCACCTTCACCCTCGTGGACGAGGAGGCCGTCCCCTTCGTCGACGCGTTCCGGCAAGGCCTCGCGCTCGAGGTGGGCTCGGACCTCGACGCGTACTGGGACGCGGCCGCGCGGGTCATCTCGGCATCGCCGGACCGGTTCGGATGGGAGTACGACGGCGTCATCGTCGCGCCCTCGCATGCCGATCCCTACATCCGCTGCACGACCATCGGGCAGATCGTCCTCGAGCGGGCTGGGATCGCGGCACAGCGCCGCACCGAGATCCTGCAGGGCCTCTACCGGACCTGCTATCCGCTCTCGCGCACCGTGTTCCGACCGGATGCCAAGATGGTGGTCGAGGCGCTCGTCGGCAGCGGCGTGCCGGTGCACGTCGTGACGAACTCGGCGACCGCCCACGTGCAGGCCAAGATCGACGTGCTCGACCCCGCCGGAAAGGCGTCGTTGCAGGTGCGCGGCGACGCGAAGAAGTTCGTCTTGCAGGAGCCCGATCGCAAGGACCCGGTCTTCGACGCCTTGCCCGCTCGGACGGCCCTGGCGGGCCTCTCGCGGCCGGTCTGGCTGCGACGCGGCTTCTACTACCAGGCCCTGCGGAAGATCTGGGAGGAGACCGGGGCTTCGCCGGAGACGACGGTCGTGTGCGGGGACATCTTCGAGCTCGACCTCGCCATGCCCGGCAAGCTCGGTGCCCGCGTGCACCTGGTCGCGCGTCCCGAGACGCCGGACTACGAACGTCAGGCGGCGCGCTCGGTCCCCGGCGGGAGCACGAGCACGGAGCTCGGCGGGCTGCTCTTGCACCTCGATCTGCCCGGTTGATCCCGGGCGACACGGCCCGCTGGATCTCGGGCTCGCAGCCGGTCGAGCTTTCGTCTCGAGCGTGCCCGCGCCGCGGGCCGTCGATGCGCGAAGGGCGCGGAGGTGCGGGGAGGTCCGATCGACGCGACGGCGAATCGACGCCGACCGTGTCCTCTCCCGTCAGCGCTCTGTCGAGCCCGGAGGCGCGTCGGAGCTCGAGCGTGCCGTCCCCGCGCGCTCCTCGCGTTCTGCGCGCGCCGACTGCGCCCGTCGCTCGGCGATGACCGCCACGAGCACCGCACGGAGCGCCGGAGCCTCCAGCGTCGAGAGGAAGGTCACCTTGTCCACGAGGTGCGGGAGCCCCGAGATGAGCAGGTTCGGATGGGTGAGGGGCAGCCGCAGCGTGCCGCCGTGGAGGCGGGCGAGCAGCAGCTCGACCTCCCGCGTCGGAAGGCTCGAGAGGCCCTCGGGGCCGGCGTGTCTCTGCATCGTGTCCGTGCCTTTCGAGCGTGGAGGTGGGTCCCGGACCCGCGCGCGCGGGGTACCGCCCGGGCGAAGGTGGGCTAGGCTGCCACGGCCGTGCAGAGCCCGCTGCCCATCGACGCGCGTCTGCCCGAGATCGTCGACGCGGTCCGGCGGGGACCGGGCCTCGTGCTCGTCGCCGAGCCGGGGGCCGGCAAGACCACCCGCGTGCCGCGCGCGCTCCTCGATGCGGGCTTCGGGCGGCAGGGGGAGATCCTGGTGCTGGAGCCGCGCCGCATCGCCGCGCGCATGGCGGCGACCCGCGTGGCCGAGGAGCTCGAGGAGCCGCTCGGCGGGCAGGTCGGGTACACGGTCCGCTTCGACGAGGTCGGCTCCGCGCGGACGCGGGTCCGCTTCGTGACCGAGGGCGTGCTGACGCGCCGGCTGGTGAAGGACCCGACGCTCCGTGGGGTCTCGGTGGTGGTGCTCGACGAGTTCCACGAGCGCTCGCTCCATGCCGACCTCGCGCTCGCGATGGTGCGCGACCTCCAGCGACGCGAGCGCCCGGACCTGCGCCTGATCGCGATGAGCGCGACCCTCGACGCGGAGCGGCTCGCGGCCTTCCTCGAGGCGCCCATCGTGCGCGCGTCGGGCCGCCCTCATGCGGTCGCGGTCGAGTACGCCGAGCCCTCGGAGGATCGCCCGCTCGAGCGGCGCGTGGCGGCCGCGGTCAAGCGCCTGCTGCGCGAGGAACCGGACGGACACGTGCTGGTGTTCCTGCCGGGCGCAGCGGAGATCCGACGGGCCACCGAGGCCCTGTCGGACCTCGCGGGCCTCGGCGTGGACGTGCTGCCGCTCCACGGGGACCTGCCGCCTTCGGAGCAGGACCGGGCCGTCCGGGCATCGACACGCCGCAAGGTGATCCTCGCGACGAACGTGGCGGAGACCTCGCTGACCATCGAGGGCGTGGTCGGGGTCGTGGACTCGGGCCTCGCCCGGGTGGCGCGGCACTCGCCGTGGTCCGGACTGCCGACCCTCGAGACGGCGCCCATCTGCCAGGCGTCCGCCACGCAGAGGGCCGGCCGGGCGGGTCGCACGCGCGCCGGACGCGCGCTGCGCCTCTACGGACGCCACGATCACGACGGCCGCCCGGCGCACGAGGTGCCGGAGCTTCAGCGGGCCTGCCTCGCCGAGACCGTGCTCGCGCTGCGGGCGCGAGGGGTCACGGACCCCGCCGCGTTTCCGTTCTTCGAGGCCCCGCCGCGGGCGGCCTTGCAGGCGGCGGAGCGCCTCCTCGCGCTGCTCGGCGCGGTCGAGCCCTCGGGGGCGCTCACCAAGGTCGGCGCGGCGCTCCTCTCGCTTCCCCTGCATCCGCGGCTCGGGCGGGTCGTCCTCGAGGCCGATGCCCTCGGCGCGTCGGAGCGCGGGTGTCTGCTCGCGGCGCTGCTGGGCGAGCGCGAGCTTCGCTTGTCGATGCGAACCCGCTTCGGCGCGGGGCACGGGGCCGCGCTCGAGACCGGGCCGAGCGATGCGCTCGCGCGTCTGGAGCTCTTCGAGTCGGCGGAAGCCACGGGGCTGTCGGCGTCGAGCTTGAGGGCCCACGACCTCGACGTCGGCGCTGGCCTCGGGGTGGGGCGCGCGCGCGACCAGCTGGTGCGCGCGTTGCGCGGTGCGCCCCGACTCGCCCCGGTGCATGCCGATCTCGACGAGGACGGCGTGCTCGCGCGCTCGTTGCTCGTGGGGTTCCCCGACCGGGTCGCCAGGCGACGTCGGGCCCGGGCGCCGGAGGTCCTCCTCGCGGGCGGCGGCTCGGCGCGTCTCTCCGAGAGCAGTGTCGTTCGAGAGGCGGACCTGCTCGTGGCGGTCGAGGCGGACGAGAAGCGGGGCGCGGTCGAGGTCCGCACGGCGAGCGCGATCGAGCCCGAGTGGTTGCTCGAGCTCTTCCCCGGGATCGTGGAGGATGTGGACGAGATCCGCTTCGACCCGTCGAAAGGACGGATCGAGAGGCTCCGAGGGCTGAGGTTCCTCGGATTGCTCATCGACGAATCCCGTGCCGATGCGGCGGGGGCCGAAGGGGCCGCCGAGGTGCTGGCCCAGGCGGTGCTCGAGGCTGGACTCGAACGGTTCACCGACGCCGATGCGCTCTCGGATCTGCGCCGTCGCCTCGAGGCCGCCCGGCGCGTCGACCCCTCGATCGCCGCCCTCGAAGGCGCGCTGGTGCGCGATGCGGTGCGCGCCGCGTGCGAGGGTCGCCGGAGCTTCGACGAGCTGCGCGACGCCGGGCTCTACGACCTGCTGGTCGCGGGCCTCGGGGGCGACACGATGGCGCGGCTCGAGAGGCTCGTGCCCGCGTTCGTGTCCTTGCCCGGCAAGCCGCGCGTGAAGGTGAACTACGAGCTCGATCGCCCGCCGTGGATCGAGAGTCGGATGCAGGACTTCTTCGGATGGAAGGAGGGCCCGCGCGCGCTCGGCGAGCCGCTCGTGTTGCATCTGCTCGCGCCGAACCACCGGGCGGTGCAGGTCACGACCGACCTCGCGGGCTTCTGGCAGCGGCATTACCCGACGGCGCGCAAGGAGCTGATGCGAAGGTACCCGCGGCACGCCTGGCCCGAAGACCCGACGGTGCCACTCCCCCGCAAGGACGCGGGCGGGCGCTGAAGGCACCCGCCCGGACGGTCGTTCCTCTGCGGTGAAGGGCGGACGCACGCGTCGGTGCGCGGCCCGCCTCGCTCAGCGCGCCATGGGCTGGGTGCCCGGAAGGACGGTCAGCGTGTATGTCCCGGCCCGCTCGGCCGAGCCGCGCCACGTGGAGACCCGCAGCACGACGTTGCCGCCGTAGGGCGAGCTCGCGATCAAGCGCGCGTTGCGGTCTCCGGCGGAGTCGTCGTCCCGGCCGATCTCCTGGCCGTCGACCAGCAGTTGGAGCACGACGTCGAGCGTGCTCCGCCCGGTCATGCTCGGGCCACCGCGCGCGATGACCGTGAACTCCTGCCCCGGCGCGAGGGCCAGCACGTGGTCGTCGACGAAGCTGCCCGACCCGTCGACGACATCCCCGGGCTGCAGCGTGCCCTGGGTGGTCATGCCGAGCTGGATCGGGGTCGCCACCGACGCGCCGTACGAGGGCTGTCCCGCCCATCCCGGGGCGGCCTGGGGCGCCTGGGACGCGCCCCAGTACTGATCGTAGAGGCTCGTCTGCGGGGCCCACGCCCCGTTCGCGCTCTGCAGCACGTACGTGCCCGTGCCGTAGGGGCCGCTCTGACCGAGGACCCGGATGACGTGGATGCCGGGCCTCTGCGCGGTGAACACGACCTGTGCGTCGGCCGTGCCCGGTCCGCCGCCCGCGGCGACGACCATCCCGTTGAACATCACCGAGAGGGCGAGGCTGATGCGCTGTCCGGGCGCTTGATCGGCCGGGCCTCCGACGGCGAGGAAGGACACCGTCTGGCCCGCCGAGAGCGAGACGACGTGGTCGTGGTAGGGGTTCCCCGTCGGGTCGCGGGGGTCGTTCGCGTCGAGCGAGCCGGCGATCGACGCCCCGAGCTGGTACGGCCTCCCTAGCGTCGCGGGCACGGACCCCGAGAAGCTCACCATCGTCCAGTAGCCCGGGACCCAGTCGCGGCCATCGAACTGGGGGGCGACCCAGATCGCGCCCGGCTGCGGAGGGAACTCCCAGCGACCATCGACCCACTCCCACGAGGAGCCGGTCCACCCCCAGAACGGATCGATCCACACCTCCCCTCCGCGCCGGGGCGGACCCCAGCGGGCCGTGCTGCGCGGCGGCGGCGGCGGGGCCACGACGCGCATCCGCGAGGGCGGTCGGACCATGACTTCCCGCGGGACGTAATATCCGCCCGGCGTGGGTGGGGCGACGACGACGCCGGGCCGACCGGGCTGCACGACGACGCCGGGCCGACCGGGCTGCACGACCACGGCACCGGGCCGCGCTCCGCCTCCGATGACGACGCCACCCGGGCGAGGCTCGCTGCCGATGACGACCCCGCCCGGGCGTGCGGGCTGAACGACGACGCCGCCGGAGGGCGGGGGGGCGACGACGGTGCCGCCCCGGCGGGGCGGGGCGACGACGACTCCACCCGGGGGCCCCGGGGCGACGACCACGCCTCCGCGCCCGCCTCCGCCGCGCCCGCCGGGGGCCTGGATGACCACCTGCGCGTCGGCGACGGCGGCGGGGACGGCGAGCAGCGAGACGAGGAGCCCGAGCCCCGAGGCGACACGGGCGGCACGGTGAAAACGCGGGGGGCGGGACATGAAGACCTCCGTCAGCGGGTGTCGAGACATCGGGGCGCGGATGCGGACGCGAGCGCGGGCCTTTCGATTCGCGCCCGCGACTCCCTTCCGAAGAGAGCGCCGCCATCGTGACACGAACGCGCGTCCCGCGGGCATCGCCGAACGGTGCCCGACGAGGAGCGCGCTTCCTCGGCGCCGGGGGTGGGCATGGGGGTCGGGGTCGTGCATCCTGCCGGGCCATGCACGAGCCAGCGCAGGAAGCGTCCCCCTCGACGCGCGAGATCGTGGCCCGGCTCGCCGGGGCCTCGCGCGGCTTCTGGCTCGTGAACTGGGTCAATTTCGGGGACGGAATCGCGTATTTCGGGTTCCTCTCGCTGCTGACGCTCTTCTTTCAGCACGACGTCGGGATGAGCGCGCGGGGCGCCACGGTCGCGACGAGCACGTTCACCGGGCTGGTGACCCTGTTCATGGTGCTGGGCGCGGGCGCGCTCTCGGACAGGCTCGGCGCGCGCCGGGCGCTGGGCGTCTCGATGGCGCTGGTGCTCGTCGGTCGGGTGGTCCTGACGCTCTCGCCGTCGATCGGTCCGGGGACGCAGGGCGCCTTCGTCGGGGCATGGGTCGCGGTGCTGCTGATGGGGTTCGCGGAGGGGGCCGTGCAACCGGCCCTCTACGCCGGCGTCAAGCAGTACACCGACGCGCGCACCGCCTCGATGGGGTACGCGTTCCTGTATTCGGTGATGAACCTCGGCATCTTCCTCGGGGAGATGGTCTCGCCCTTCGTCCGCCGCGCGTTCGCGGAGCGCTTCGAGGGCGTCTCGATCGAGGCGGTGCCGACCGCGGGGATCACCGGATCGTTCTGGTTCTTCACCGCGGTGACGGCCGTCGTGTGGGTCGTCCACGTCGTTGGATTCACGTCGAAGGTCGAGGCCCGGGATCGGCTCCCCGAGCCCGAGGCCGAGGTCGCGGTCGAGGCGGGGAAGGGGGGCTGGCGCACCCGCTTCAAGCTCTCGCCCATCCTCGACGCGCGCTTCCTCTTCTTCATCTTCGCGCTCCTGCCGGTGCGGACGCTCTTCGCGCATCAGTGGCTGACGATGCCCGACTACGTCACGCGCTGCTTCCCGGCCGAGGTCGGCGCGCGGGTCGAGTGGATCCAGGGGTTGAACCCGATCGTGATCGTCGTCGCGGTGCCCGTCCTCACGGCGCTCACGCGCAGGCTGCACGTGGTCGACGGCATGATCCTCGGCACCGCGGTGTCGGCGCTCGCGACGTTCCTGCTCTCGGGGGCGCCCTCGTTGCCGATGCTGATCGTGTACGTGGTCGTGTTCACCCTCGGCGAGGCGCTCTGGTCCTCGCGCTTCCTCGAGCACGTCGCGAACCTCGCGCCGCCGGGCGCGCTCGGGGTCTCGATGGGGCTCGCGGGGCTTCCCTGGTTCCTCGCCAAGACCGTGACCGGCTTCTACGCGGGCTCGATGCTCGACGCGTTTGTCCCCGCGGGCGGCGGCGGCGATCCGGGGGCGATGTGGACGATCCACGGAGCGGTCGCCTTGATCTCTCCTCTATGTCTCGTGCTCGGCCGCCGCTGGATGCGGCGCGACGAGCGAACCCCGGCCCCGCCTGGCGCGGCCACGAAAGCAGGCTGAGCGATGGCCCTGACCGCGACGATGCGACGCTTCGAGATCGAGCTCGCCGACACCGACCGAGGCGTCTACGAGACGCTCGACCTGAGGGTCGCGCAGCATCCGAGCGAGACGGAGCGCTACCTCGTGGCGCGCGTGCTGGCGCGATGCCTCGAGCACGGGGAGGGGGTCGATTTCACGCGCGGCCTGTCGGAGGCGGACGAGCCCGCGATCACCGAGCGCGACCTGCGGGGTGACCTGAAGGCGTGGATCGAGGTCGGCTCACCGACGCCGGATCGCCTCCACAAGGCGAGCAAGACCGGTGCGCGTGTCGCCGTGTACGCATGGCAGCGCCCGGAGCAGCTCGCACGGGACATCGCCGCGCGCGGCGTGCACCGGATGGACGAGCTCGCGCTCCACGCCTTCGAACCCTCCTTCCTCGACGCGCTCGGGGCGACGCTCGACCGCATGAACCGCTGGTCCGTCTCGGTGAGCGGGGGGCAGCTCTACGTGACGGCAGGCGGGACCCTGGTCGAGGGCGCGGCGGTGCGGGTGCCGATCGGGACCTGAGCCTGCGGCCCGCGCCGCGGGCTGCACGGTGGCGCCGCGCTCGGACGTCGGCCCGGTGCCTTCGTCGCGCGTGCCGTGCTCGTCGCTCGGACGGAACGCCGAAGGGCGCCGTCCTTCCGGTGCGGCGCCCTCCTCGAGCGGGGGGTCGAGCCCCCGCCACCCTTCGACCCATCGCCTCGTTCAGAGGCAGCAGGCGTAGCCGAAGCGGCTGGTGCTCGGGTTGGGGTTGTCGGGCTGCGAGCCGAGGATCCCGCCGACGCGGTTGCTGTCGTTGTCGGCGCCCTCGCTCGTCCAGGACTGACGGCCCGCGAAGCGGCCGGCGTTGCGGATGTTCTGCATCTGGCTGTTCGAGCAGACGTCCGCGCCGAGGCGGCCGCAGGCCCGGGCGGCATCGAAGAACGAGGCGTCCTCGGTCTCGTGGAGGTCGAGCGTGCACACGTTGTTGAGGACGACGCCCCCCGAGGGGCACGAGCCGTCCACCGGCCGTTGGGACGCGCAGCACGCGAACGCGTAGTACTCGCTCCAGCCCGGGTTGTCCTGGTTGTTCGTCCCGAGGATGGAGTCGAACAGGTCCCCGTCGTTGTCGGAGAGCGCCGGCGTGGCCCTGCGGACCGTGCCGCTGAACCGCCCCGCGTCGTTCAGCACGACGTACTGCGCGGTGCTGCAGAGGTCGCTGCGCAGCGAGTTGCAGACGCCGGCCGCCGTCGGGAACGTCGAGTCCTCGCGGTTGTGGATGTACGTCATCAGCACGCCGCGGGTCGAACCCGTGGCCGGCACGAGCGTGGCGCGCGCCTGGATGTCGGTCGGCGTGACCCGGCGGCAGCACGCGTAGCTGTAGTTCTGGCTGATGGTCGGGTCGTCGTTGCTCGACAGCCACCACACGCGGCCGGCGTCGTTGTCCGAGAAGTTCCGCGTCCAGACAGCGCGGCCGTAGAAGAAGTTGGGCCGCCAGCCGTCCTGCGCGGTCATGAGCGCGAGGTACTGCGACGCCGAGCAGAGGTCGCCCCCGACGCCCGCGCAGGTCGAGGCGGCGGTGTTCCAGTCCGTCGTCGAGGTCGCGTCGTAGGTCAGCATGCAGACGCCGTCGCGGTTCAGGCCTGCGTCGCACGTGGTGTCGATGCCCGAGGTGTCGGTCTGGCAGGTGACGGTGCCGTCGGCCGCGATCGCCCGGATCGAACTTCCGGCCGCGCAGCTGGCGCTGACACGACGCTGCACGTAGGCCGCGTCGATGGCGAAGGTCGTGCCCGTCAGCGCGAGGCCCGTGCCCGCCGAGTACGACGTGCCGGTCGAGGCGCACGTCACGTCGCCGGTGGCGCCGATGCCGGTGACGGCCTGGCCGGCGCCGCAGGTCCCGGTCACACGGGCCTGAAGAACGGAGGTGTCCGCCGCGAAGGTCGTGCCCGTCAGCGCGAGACCCGAGCCCGCCGAGTACGACGTCGAGGTGTTGTCGTCGACCTCGCACACCACCGTGCCGTCCACGGCGATCGTGCGAATGGAGCTGCCTGCCGCGCAGCCGCCGCTCACGCGGGCCTGCGTCGTGGCCGGGTCCACGGAGAACGTCGTGCCGCTGAGGCTGAGGCCCGCGCCGGCCGTGTACAGGGTGGACTGGCACACCACGCTTCCGTCGGCGCCCACCGAGCGGATCGCCTGGCCGCTGCCGCAGGTGCCGGTGACCCGGGCCTGCACGACGCCGAGGTCGGCCGCAAACGTCGAGCCCGTCAGCGTGACGCCGTCGCCCGCGCGGTAGAGGGTCGACTGGCAGACGACGGTGCCGTCCTCGCCGATGGACCGCACGGCCTGTCCGGCGCCGCACGTGCCGGTGACCCGCGCCTGCACGAGGCCCGGATCGATGGCGAAGGTGCTGCCGGTGAGGCTGAGCCCGGTGCCCGCCGCGTAGGTCGTCCCGGCCGGGCCGGTGTCGTCGGCTTCGCACGCGACGGTCCCGTCCTCGGCGATCGCGCGGATGGCGGAGCCGGTCGCGCAGGTCGCGCTGACGCGGGTCTGCACCACGGCGGCGTCCACCGCGAAGGTGCTGCCGTCCAGCGTCAAGCCCGTGCCGGCGGCGTAGGTGTTGCCGTCGTCGGTTCCGTCGGCGAAGCCCGCGGGCACGCCCGTGACCTGGGCCCAGCTCACGTCGCCATCGTAGGTCTCGACGGTCTCGGCCCGCAGCGCGTAGGGCACCGAGGTCAGCGGGATGGGCTCCATCGTCTCGCCGGCCACGGAGATCCGCAGCGCCAGGCTGCTCGCGAAGTCGGCCGGATCGAGGGGCGTCTCGGTGCCGAGCCGGACGGTGAACAGCCCAGCGCGCGGCGTCACCGACTGCTGCTCCATCCACACCGACGTCGTGCCATCGAGAAGCTCGAAGCGGAACGTGGTCATCGCCTCGACCGGGATGCCGGAGGCGTCCCGGAGGATCCCCTGCACCGTCATCGTGCGCGGCACCTGGGCGTGCGCGATGCCCGTCGTGAGGCTGACGGCTGGGGCGGCCAGCAGGAGGGCCAGGAGGGCGACCCAGGCGGGGCGAAACGAGGCTCGGTTCATGGTGTCTCCGGGGAGGGTCGAGCGGGGGGCCGTGGGGCGAGGCCAACCGACGACCCACGAGGGTTCCGCGTTTCGGTCCTCCGGGTCAAGGCCCACCGGGGGCGCGAGGGGGTCGCGGGATCCCCAGGCCGGACGATCAGGCCTCGGCGACGACGACCAGCTGCTCGGCGTCCTGGTCGTA
>CAIKNO010000289.1 GCA_903828805.1 uncultured Sandaracinus sp.
ACTACAGCGCCGTGCGGACCGCGCTTCGTGCCGCGGGGGTTCGACTCTGAGCCAGGCCGGCGGCGCCTGCTAGAGTCGGCGCACGATGAAGCGCTGGGGTTTTCGGATCGGGCGCGCGACCTTCCTGGCCGTGCTCGCGTGGGGTCTGTTCCGAGTCCTCGACGGGCGAGGGCACGGCGCCCTCTTCCTGCCGATCGTCGGCGTCGTGTTCCTGCTGTGGGTGGCCGAGCAGCTTCGCGGCCGCCACGTGCGCCGCAAGAAGGAGCGGGACTGGGATCGCTGGGAAGCCTCGGTGCTCGACGAGGAGGGGCGCGGCACCGCGCTCGCCGAGGTGCGCGCCGCGCTCGCCCGCAGTCTTCGCTTCGGACCGCGCCTGAAACAGGAGCAGGCGCACCTCTCCGTGATCCTCGCGGAGCTGCTCGACGCGAGCGACCAGAGCGCGGAGGCCGCTCGGGTCCTGGCCCGCGTGGATCTCGCGGCGCTGCCGCCGGGCCAGGCCGTCGTGGTCCGACATGCGAAGGCGGTCGCCTATCTCGAGGCCGGGTTGCTCGACGACGCCGAGGCGACGCTCGCGGTCCGTGACCTCGAGAGCGGGGTCCCCGACATGGACGCGCGCCTCGACCTCCTCGGGGGCTTGCTCGAGGTCGAGCGGGGACGCCCCGAGCGGGCGCTCGAGATCGTCTCGAAAGTAGAGGCCAAGGCCGCCGACCCGGCCATCAAAGACGAGTGCGTCGTCCTGCGCGCGATCGCGGACGACGCGAGGGGCGCACGGGACGAGGCGACCGCGGGGCTGAGGGCGCTCGACCCGGACACCCTCGAGGTGCTGCGCCGGGTCGGTCCGAGGCGGGTGCGGTCGCTCGCGCAGAGTGCCTGACGGCGCGTTGGCCCGCTGCGCCCGACGCCGCCAGCGCGGCCTGCTCAGCGCGGGGAGAGCGCGACGGCGATGAAGAAGACGGCCGGGATGACGCCGCCGATCAGCACCACCGCGAGCCACATGCCCACGCGGCCCGTTCCCCCATCCGTGTTCGATCCATCCTGCGACTTCGACATCGTTCGCCTCCGCCCCTCACCGGGCGTCGCGAGGGTAGCAGCGCGCGGCGCCGGGAGCACGGGCCTCGTTGCATCCGCGTCGAGGCCCGCGTCGGAGCGGCGCGCATAGCTCAAGGAAGATCGACCGTGACGTCGAGCGCGTCGGTCAGGGTTTCGGCGAGGAGCGCCTGCACCAGCAGCGGAGCCTGCCACATCGCCGCGCCGACCCCCGACGGAATCAGGTGCGCGGAGACATGCATGTCGTCATGCGCGTCGGCGCGAACGACGAGGTCGACCGTCATCGCCTGGCCGTTCATCGTGGCCGGCAGCCTGAGCACCGCGCGGCGGCGCGCGTCGCCGTCGAATGTGAGGGTGCCGTCCTCGATCGTCATGTCGATCCCGACGGGCGCGTCGAGGTGCAAGCCGGCGTCGATTCGATCCGCGCGAAGCCGTGCGCCCGCGTGGTCGGGTGCGCGTAGCAGGACGATCGCCGCGGCGTGCTGGACCCGCATCTCGGGCGCTCCGTGGATGGCGATGCGCACGTCGATGTCGGAGACCGCGAGCGCTTCCAGGCGGACGAGGTCCGCGCCGATCGGCTGGCCGGGGGGACCTGGGCTCGGCGACTCGAACGCGCGGTCGATCAGGAGCGTGCCCGACGCGAGCCTCTGGAGGATCACACGCCCTCCGTGCACCCGCCCGTGGGGACTGACGAAGTGCCCGAGGATGAGCTGTCCCCATTCCACCGCGAGCTCGGCCTCGTCGGCCTCGAGGACGAGCGCGCCCGACTCGTCGAGGAAGCGGATGTGGTGGCCCACGACACCGTCGAGGGAAATCTCGTCGAGGGTTCCGACGACGACCGACCCGCGAATCTCCGCGGAGGCGACATGCTCGATGAGGCGCGCCACCGAGCCCCGACCGCTCTCCGATGAGAGCCAGAGCCAAACGCACGCGAGCGCCAGCAGACAGACGAGGGCCACGACGAGCACGCGTGACCACATCGGGTGCCGCTTGGCCTTCCGACCGGGGGCGTGGTCGGCCGGAGGGAA
>CAIKNO010000290.1 GCA_903828805.1 uncultured Sandaracinus sp.
CGGCGGCGGCACCGGCCGCGTCGGGTGGCGGCAGCCGCTCGAGCAGCCGGGCGAGCGCCAGCGCCAGCAGCGACATCGACAGCCTGCTCGAGGGCGCCCTCGGGGGCGGGAGTGCTCCCCGCCGCAGTGGCGGGGCGGCGTCCGCGGAGCCGGCGGCCGGCAGCGCGGCGGCGGACCCTTCGCTTCCGCAGACCCCGAGCCGCGACGACGTCGTTCGCGCGATGGGTTCGGTCCAGGCGGCCGTGACCGCGTGCGGCGGCGGCGAGCACGGCACGGCCACGGTGGCCATCGCGGTCGCCGGCACGACCGGTCGAGTGTCCAACGCGACCGTCGGCGGGCAGTTCGCGGGAACCCCGGTCGGTAGTTGCATCGCCCGCGCGGTGCGGGGCGCGACGTTCTCGCGCTTCCAGCGGCCGACCTTCACGATCAACTACCCCTTCCGTCTCTGAACGGCCGTCGCGCCGCGAACCCGACGACGGGCTTCGCGTTCGCGGCGAGTCGGTCCGGTCACTCCCGACAAGGGCGCCTCTCGAGGGCGCCCTTGTTGCGTCAGGCACCGCGGGGATGGAGCGGCGAGCGCGACCGCTGGACGTCGGCACTTCTCGGATGCGACAACATGGGCCTCGGAGGGGTGAGTCGATGCGCAAGCGGCACGTGGGTCGATGGCAGGTCTGTCTCGCGGTGCTCGCGCTGAGCGTGGGGTGCACGGCGCCCGGACCTGCGAGGCCGCGGCCGACGGCCGACGGGGGCGGGATGCCGTCGCCGGTCGATGGAGGCGTCGAGGGTTCGCCTGATGCGGGGCCTCTGCCCCCGCGGGTCGACGCGGGCCCACCCCGTCCGGGCGACGCCGACGACGATGGGCTGCCGGACGACGACGAGCGCGCACGCGGGACGAATCCGGATGTCGCGGACACCGATGGCGACGGCTTCTCCGACGGCGTCGAGGTGCTCGCGGGGACGGATCCGACCTCCGGGTCGAGCCGGATCCCGGCGGACGATTTCTACGTCGTCTTGCCCTACGAAGATCCCTCGCAGCTCCGCGAACTCGAGTTCCGCGCGCGGCTCGGGCGCGCGGACATCTTCTTCCTCGTCGACACCACGGGGAGCATGGGCCTGGCGATCAGCAACGTGCGTTCCACGCTGTCCCGGATGATCGTGCCGGCGGTCCGCGATGCGATCGCCGACGTGGTCATGGGCGTCGGCGACGTGCGTGACTTTCCGGTGGACCCCTATGGTGACGCCGGCGACTGGGCCTTCGAGGTGCGTCAGGCGATGACCCCCGACGTCGCGCCGGTGCAGACGGCGCTCGACCGACTCGCCGCCGGCGGTGGCAACGACACCCCCGAGGCGACGGTCGAGGGGCTCTACGGCGCCGTGTCCCCGGGCCCGGGCAGTTGTCCCGATGCGTTCGGGCGTGCGTGCTTCCGAAACGACAGCCACCCCATCGTCGTGGTCGTCACCGACGCCGCGATGCACAACGGGCCGTCGGGCGCGAATCCGTACGGGGCGGGGGTCCCTGCACACTCGTGGTCCGAGACGATGGCGGCGCTCACAGCCAACGCCGTCAAGGTCGTCGGGGTCGCGGTCGATCCGGCGCCGTTTCCGCTTCCATTTCCCATCCCGCTGGCGGCGAGGCCGCATCTTCTGGAGCTGGCCCGCGCGACGGGGTCCCGGTCGGTGACCGGAAGCGACACGGTGTATGACGCACCCGGGGGTTCCGTCGGCGCGAGCGTCGTGAATGGCATCATCGATCTCGTCGGCGCCACGACGCAGGACATCACGAGTGCGACCCGAGACGAGGCCTCGGATCCCGCGGGGGTCGATGCGCGCCGGTTCATCCAGCGCGTCACGCCGCTCCGCGCGTCCCGGGCGCCGCGCTTCGACGCCACCACGTTCTATGGTGTCGCCGGCGGAACGGGGGTGACGTTCCAGGTGGAGTTCCGGAACGACTTCCTGCCGGCCGAGACCCGGGTGCAGATCTTCCAGGCCTTCATCGACGTGCTCGACGTCGCGTCCGGCACCGTCGTCGACACGCGTCGGGTCTACGTGGTGGTCCCCGGCATCGGGGGCACGTTGATCTGAGGGGGGCGTGCCCCGTCGTGGAGGCTCGGAGCGCAGGTGGCTTCCCGGTGAGGTCATGGGGTGCGGCCGCGGCGGACGTGGGCCACGGGCGGGCCGCCCGCCTCGCCGTCGTGGAGGCCACGGCCCAGACCGGTCCCGCGCACCCTTCAGAGTGCGCGTCACTCCAAGCTCCGACGACCTCTCGATCGACCCGACGCACGAACGAGGTGTGCGATGCGGCCCGGTGGACCTAAGCCTCTCGCGGTGAAGCCTCGAAGCGCCCGTCGTGTGTTCGTGTCGGGGGCCACGGGGTTCGTGGGTCAGATGCTCGTTCCCGTGCTCGAGGCGCAAGGGGCCGAAGTCATCTGCGGGAGCCGTGATCCCGTCGCCGCGCGTGAACGGTGGCCGCGGCGGCGCTGGGTGCGCTTCGAGCTGGAGGCGTCCGAGACGATCGCGCCGGCGCTCGAAGGCTGCGAGGCCGCGGCGTATCTCGTGCACGAGATGCGCTCCGGAGAGGGCTATCCCGCGAGGGAGGCCAGTTCTGCCGAGCGGTTCGCGCGCGCGGCGCGGACGGCGGGCGTCGAGCGGCTCGTATATCTCGGGGGGGTGGCCCCGAGCGGTCGACCCTCGCGGCATCTGCAGAGCCGGCTTCGAACCGGCGAGATCTTCCGTGCGGCCCTTCCATCCGCGCTCGAGCTGAGGGCGGGCATGATCCTCGGTGCCGGAAGCGCGAGCTGGCAGATGGTCCGGGATCTCAGCGAGCGTCTGCCCGCGATGCTTCTTCCTCGATGGACGCGGTTCCGCTCGTCGCCGGTCTCGCTGGACGATGTGCTCGTCGCGCTCTCTCGGGCGCTCTCGCCCGCCTTGGTGTCCCCGTCCGCGTGGTTCGACCTGCCCGGACCCGAGACCCTCACGCACGAGCAGATGCTCCTGCGCGCGAGTGCGGTGCTGGGCCGCCGCCCGGCGATGTTCCGCATTCCGCTGCTCTCGCCGCGGCTGTCGAGCCATTGGATAGCCCTCGTGACCCGGGTCGACCGGGCCATGGCGCGGGAGCTGGTGGCCGGGCTCGAGAGCGACCTCGACCCCGCCGGCCCGTCGTTCTGGGCGCAGCACTGCGAGGGCCATCCCTTGATCGAATTCGACGCCGCCGTGCGCCTCGCGCTCCTCGACGAGGAGGGCGAGCGCCAGGCCGTGGGGCTTCGCCGAGACGGGGTCGCCGACACGCTTCGCGGCGCCGCGGGCCGCGTCGTGGCGAGGCAAGCGGCCTCGGGGCATCGGCGCGATTCCGACGCGGAGGTGAGCTCGTGAGCGCGATTCCCCCGCCGCTGGTGGCTCCGGAAGCCGTGCGTTCGACGCCCTCGAGCGATGCGATGGAGGTCCGCGGGTGGGTGGCGCTCGGGCTGGCGACGGCCACGCTCGGCGCGGCCCTGGCGTCCCGGTCTCAGGCCGGCGTCTGGCTGTCCACGGGGGCCGCGGGCATCGTCGGCATGGGGGTCGCGCTCGCCGTCGCCGGGGACGACCTTCGGCGCCGGCTGACGCCCACGCGGTCGTCGGTGCTCGAAGGCGTGGTGGGCGGCTTGTTGATGACGTCCCTCACGCACGCCGCGTTTCCGTTCTTCGCCGCCGGTCTGCCAGGGCTGGAGGCGCAGGTCTCCGGGCTCTACGCGGAGCTGCGCACGCCGCCGGGCGTCGAGCTCGCGCTGCCCGTGATCTGGCTCGTGGTGCTGTCGGAGGAGCTGGTCTTCCGGGGCCTGGCGGTGCGCTTGCTCGAGCGATGGCCCCGGACGAACGCGCTCTCGGGCCCGCAGCGTCAGGCGCTCGTGGTGGCCCTGTCCACGGTCCTCTACGCTCTGCCCCAGCTGGTCGGGGGGTCGGCGGTCCTGCTCGGGCTCTCCGCGGCGTGTGGGCTGGTCTGGTCGTGGCAGCGGGTTCGGACGGGATCGCTCGTCGCGCCTCTGCTGACGCACCTGATCTGGGACACGCTGGTGTTCGTCGTGGTGCCGCTGGCACCGGGTCTTTGAGCGAGGTCACGGGCCAGGCCTCCAACCGAAGTTTCTCCGGCCTTGTGCCTTGACGCACCGCGTTGCACTCCCCAATCTCCCGACTGAGCCGCCATTCAGTTTGCGGGGCGGAGGCCGGGTGCCTCGCCCAGCGCAGCAGCGAATGGGTGGCTGGAGGTAGCGCGATGTCCCAGGCTCAGAACCGATACAAGGCCGACCTTCGAGAGTTCCAGTTCTTGCTCTTCGAGCAGTTCGGGATCCGCGACATCCTGTCCAAGGAGCCGTTCGCGGCCTGGGGCGAGGACGAGATCCGGATGGTCCTCGAGGAGACGTACCGGTTCGCGACCGAGGTCCTCGGCCCGCTGAACGCGGTGGGTGATCGGGAGAAGTGCACCCTGATCGATGGCCGGGTGAAGACCCCGACGGGCTTCCCCGAGGCCTGGAAGAAGCTGTACGAGGCGGGCTGGCGCAACCTGTCGGGCAGCGAGGAGTTCGGGGGGCAGGGCGCGCCGCGCACGCTCCAGGTCCTCGTCGAGGAGATGTTCAGCGGCTCCAACGTCGCGTTCATGATGTACCCCGGACTCGCCCTCGGGGCGGCCGAGCTGATCGATCACTGCGGCACGCCCGAGCAGCGCCGTGACTTCTCGGGCCCCATCTACCGTGGTGAGTGGGGGGGCACGATGTGCCTGACGGAGCCGCATGCCGGCTCGGACGTCGGTGCGGCGCGCACGACGGCTCGCCCGGTCGGGGACGGCAGCTACAAGATCCAGGGCACCAAGATCTACATCTCCGGCGGCGATCACGACTGTGCCGACAACATCGTGCACCTCGTTCTCGCCCGCATCGACGGGGCCGAGCCGGGCACGAAGGGCCTCTCCCTCTTCATCGTTCCGAAGAAGATGCCCGAGACCGGGGTGCTCAACGACGTCAAGGTCGCGAGCATCGAGCACAAGATGGGCATCAACGGCTCGGCGACCTGCGTCATGCAGTTCGGCGAGGAGGACGCCTGCCTGGGTTGGTTGGTCGGCGGCGTGCCCCACCAGGGCATGAAGCAGATGTTCCAGATGATGAACTACGCCCGCATCGGCGTGGGAATTCAGGGGCTCGCGATCGGCGGCGCGGCGTACATGGCGGCCCTCGACTACGCGCGGGATCGCAAGCAGGGCTCGAGCATCTCTGCGTGGAAGGACCCGGCCGCGCCCCGCGTGTCCATCCTCGAGCACGCCGACGTCCGCCGGATGCTCCTCGACATGAAGTCGCGCGTCGAAGGTATCCGGGCCCTGATCGTCAAGCTGTCGATGCATCAGGATCGCGCGACGGGGCTCGTGGGCAAGAACGATGAACTGGCGGCGTACCACTTCGGCCAGGTCGAGCTCCTCACGCCCATCGTGAAGGCGTACGCCAGCGACCAGTCGTTCCGCATCTGCGAGACCGCGGTCCAGGTCCATGGGGGCGCCGGCTACGTGCAGGACTACCCGGTCGAGCAGTACCTGCGCGACTCGAAGATCTTCTCGATCTACGAGGGGACCAACCACATCCAGGCCCTCGATCTGGTCGGTCGGAAGCTGGGCCAGGGCGGTGGCAAGCACACGCAGGACTTCTTCGCGGACGTGGGCCGCTTCGTGGCGGCGCACGGCGATCACGCGGTGCTCGGCGGCTCGACGAAGCATCTGGCGAAGGCGCAGGAGGCGGTGGGCGGCGCGGCCTTCCAGTTCCTCGGCTGGTTCAAGGGCGGCGAGATGGAGCGTGTGCCGCTGAACGCCAACCGGTTCCTGGAGATGATGAGCGAGTTCGCGGTGGGATGGCTGCTGCTCGAGGGGGCCTCCATCGCCCACGAGGCGCAGCAGAAGACGGAGGCCGGGAGCAAGGACTGGTTCTTCTACGAAGGGAAGAAGCAGGCGGCGATCTTCTACGCGAACAACGTCCTGCCGGACGTCGTCGGCAAGGCCAAGATGCTCGGCAACGGGGATCGGAGCCCGCTCGACATTCCGGCGGAGTCGTTCGCCAGCCTCTGAGCGCCAAGGGGCTGCGGACCTTCCCCATGCTGGGCGCTCGATCTTCGGGATCGGGCGCCCGTCTTCGTGGGGGCCGCCCTGCTCAAGGAGCATCGAGGCAGCGCGCGACCGACCACGCGTCTCCGCACGCGGCGGTGTCGGGGGTGGAGCGTTCGGCGAGGCATGCGGCCACGAGCAAGTCGCAGGGTTCGGGTGGCCAGGCCTGCGAGGGGGCGCCGTCCCGCACCGCGGCGGACGCGACGACGAAGACCACGGGCGCGCTCCTTCGCTGGATGCGGCCGCTCACGCGGGCCAGCGCGATGATCGGGACGCGTGCGTCGAGCGCGGCCGGGATCAGCATCGCCGATCGCAGGTCGAAGGTCCGCGGGCCCTCGCCCTGACCCTCGAGCGGCAGCGAGCCGTCGAGGGGCGCGACGACGCGGCGCTGGGTGGCGCCCTCGCCGAACTCGACCCGGCCGCGAAAGACCGTGGCGTCGCCGAGGCGA